>NZ_DCAP01000023.1:0-38636 GCF_002311535.1 Salegentibacter sp. UBA1130
GCCTTTTCAGACAGCCTCTTTTTTCTTGACCCTATTAAAAGGCTATTACACTAAATATTTTCCCAGCAATGTTCTTTTCTTAGGATCTAGTGCCTGGTTATTTACAGCAATTTGCAAAAAGTCCTGGTTCTTTTCTTTTGCATAAATCAAATGGAAAAGTTCTGCAACACTTAAACTCTTATCAGGGCGCTCTATTAAAGTGAAGTGATCATTCTTCGCTACAGATCCTTCTTCTAGAATACTTACATAGGTTCCTGCATAACCTCTTTTAATAAATTGTTTCAGGACGTTTTGATCTCCAAATTTATAACCGAGTTTATAACAGGGTTCTCGATAATCTGAAACCTGCACTACGGCATCACCCACTTTATAGACATCACCTAAGAAAACCTTTCTTTCATCAAAATCTGCTACGGTTAGATTCTCTCCAAACATACCCCAGTTCCACTCCAGGTTGGGATAAAGATTCTTCCAATATGGATACTGTTCTACAGAAAATATATAACAGGCCTTGTAAAAACCACCGTGATGTTTACGATCTGAAATTTCATCATTCATCACATTGTTTTTCGCCAAATAAACAGCTTCATCGGTAGGTATTTTATAGATACCTGTTAGTACTTCTTTTGAATTCCAAATTATTTTAGTCGGTTTTCCAATATTGGTTGAAATTATTTTCACGTAGCTAAAAATTTATTTTATAAAAGGTATTAATAGGAGTATTCACCTTTAATCACCCATTCCAATTTCCAAATTCACCATTTTGATAATCCTGGAAAGCCTGCTGGACTTCCTCCTGTGAATTCATCACAAAAGGACCCTGTGCAACGATGGGTTCGTTGAAAGGTACAGCG
Organism: Salegentibacter sp. UBA1130; assembly: GCF_002311535.1. Lineage (NCBI taxonomy): Bacteria > Pseudomonadati > Bacteroidota > Flavobacteriia > Flavobacteriales > Flavobacteriaceae > Salegentibacter > Salegentibacter sp. UBA1130. Next base: position 855 of record NZ_DCAP01000023.1, read on the forward strand.
TGGCCTAGAAGTAGGATGCTTTCTTTGTGGGCTTCAATTTCCAGTTTTTTACCATCATTATTAAATTCAACGAGGTTATGCATTTTTGCTTCTTTCCCGTTCACTTTTACCTTACCCTTTATCACGTAAAAGAAAATATTCCTATCAGAAGGAATTTCTACCGAATATTTACCGCCTTCAGCAAAATTTACAGTAGCCATCTGGATATCGTTTAATGGATCAAAAGCGCCTTTTTCACCTTCCCAGTTTCCTGAAACTGCAGCTAATTTTACTTTTCCTTCATTTAGATTTAGCTGCGTAATATCTTCTTTCTGAAGTCCTACATAATTTGGTTCGGTCATTTTATGTTTTGCCGGTAAGTTTACCCAAAGCTGAAGAATCTCCAATTCGCCACCTTTCTTTTTGAATTCTTCTGAAGAAACTTCAGCGTGAATAAGTCCTTTTCCCGCCGTCATCCATTGTACACCACCTGCTTTTATAACACTTTCAAATCCGCCACTGTCTTTATGGGTTAAATCGCCCTTCAAAATAAAAGTCACAGTTTCAAATCCCCGGTGGGGGTGAGGGCCAAACGGCAATCCATTATTATTTACAGGATATTCCTGGTAGCCGTGATGGTTTAAAAACAAAAACGGATCTATATGATCTACAGAATTTGTGGGCAGGGCACGATAAGTAATTAGATCGGCGATAGGGGAACTTACCGCGGTATGTATTTTTTTAATGCTTCTCATAAAATTGATTTTACTCTTAATTAAAAATAAAATTATTGGCGAGTTTCAACTCATCTTCTGAAATGGTATGTGGCCGGTTTTTATAGATTTTCACTTCTACATTAGCATTCATTTCCCTTAATATTTCAGCTGAATCTTCTACTCGCTCAACCGGAACGTGAGGATCTGGATCTCCGGTACCTATAAAAATTGGAGTTCCATTAAAATCTCCCGAATAATTTTCAGTATAAATCTTATCGCCAATGAGGCCGCCGGTAAAAGCGGCAACCCCGCCAAATCTTTGGGCGTTGCGGGTTACAAATTCCAGCGTTAGGCAGGCGCCCTGTGAAAATCCGGCAAAATAAATATTTTCTGATGCTATGCCGGTTTCTTTAATGTCTTCAAGTAATTCTTCTAAAACTTCTAAAGCCGATGAATATTCGGGTTCATTTTGTGCTACTGGTGCTAAAAATGAATTCGGATACCAGGTAAAATCTGTAGCCTGTGGTGCTAAAACTGCGAAGTCCTGGGGGTTTAACTGATTGGCCAAAGAAAGAAATTCTTTGGCACTGCCACCACGGCCGTGGATTAAAACCAATACTTTTTCGGCTTCCCGTAGTTCTTTTCCCGCGGTATATATCTCTTTTTTGTGCATTGTTATAATTTTAAATTAAGATACTAAATACCAATAAAAAAGTCCCGAAAAACGGGACTTTTAAAACAATTTTTAGAATTGACTCACTAAGTGAGAATAGATAGCGTTAATCTAATTAATTATCGTCGTTATCTATCTTTACTTTTTTCTTCACTTCGCCGTCATCTTCTTTGATTTTAATCTTTTTATCATCGGTCTTTACTTTAACCTTATCATCTTTCACTTTCACCTTTGCATCTTCTTCCTCGGCTAATTGTTCAATTTCAGATTTCTCTTCTTCTTCCCTGCAGGACACAACCGTAAGGCTTAATGCCAGAATTAATAAAATTGATTTTAATGCAATTTTCATAGTTAATAGTTTTAGTTATAAGGATTAAATGTAGGCAAAAAACTCAATCTTTTTTCGCCAGTACTGCTTTTTCTGAAAATTCAACCAAATCTACTTTTGGATTTCCATAAAGTTCCATTTCGCTTCGGTTTTTAGCAGTAAGTGTAAGGTTTTCAAGAACTTCAAGTTCATTTTTAGATTTACCTTCAGCAATAACTACTGCGTTTCTTGCACTTAATCTTCTGCCGTCAAACTTAGTAGAATGTTCAGAGCGTAGTTGTAGATCGTCTACTTCACCTTCAATACGAGCGCTGGCTTTTTCATAGATATCTACTTTAAATCTGGGTGCATTCACCAAAGCTTTAATATCGCTAGACTCGTTAAGCTGAAAATAAGCATCTTCTGCAGTTAAATTTAATTCTACATCAGCTTTTCCCTCATTAAAAAGATCAAATTTGGTTGCGGTTACGGTTAGGTATACTTTAGCATCATCTGCCGTGGTTATTTTTAATTCTTCAGAATATAAATCTTCATCTGCTTCCAATTCTGTGTTGCCCGAAACTGTAATTTTTTCAAGATTTTGAGGGTAAGTCAGTGTTATTTCCTGCGATTTGCTTCGGCCTATCTTTTTTGTAGGCTTTAAGTATAAAACCTGGTCTACAACTTCGCCTCTTATTATTCGGTGTAAGTTATCATCGGCTTCAACTTCCATCATCGCGGTAGATCCTTGCTTGAGGGTAACTTCAAAATCACCGCCTATTTCTACACTATGGAAATCTGCTAAGCGTGTTTTTTCGGTGGTTACGTTTCTGCTTCCTTTTACTTTTTTTGCACCACAGCTAAATGCCATAAAAATGCTTAGTAAGAGTAGTATCTTTTTCATAAAAAATAAGGGTTTAACACAAATATACTAAAAAAGCCTCCGGATGGGAGGCTTTTAAGACTTGCTTAGCATTCATTGAAAGCTATGATGCAGTGTTCGGATAAGATTTCATTACTTTTTATGTAATCTTTAACCAGTAGATCATTTTCTTGTGCCGGTTCTCCCAGGTTGAAGAGTAGCATTAGTAATTGCAGAACTAATTGTATCATAATTCTTCATTTTCAGGATTTTCTTCTTCTTTTTTAACCGGTTTTTTATCTACCGTTACCCCTCTACTATTTATTTGAATGTTTACCTCTTCATCTCCAGAATTTATCCTGGCGTTAAAGTCGCCGTCTTCATCCCATTCATCTTCACTTTCGGTTTCCCATTCCTCTACCGGGCAATCTTCACAAATAGCGGCATCTTCTGTGATTTTTAAAACTTTTTCTTCGTCGCCGTTTATTAAAATATCTCCCCAGTAGTCTGTATTTCTATGAAATGAATTTGTATTATCGTCTGCCACCAGGCTAGCGCCTTCGGGTAAATATAAGGTAACTTGCACTTCCTGATCCCGATACTTATATTTTGCAGGCGAAGTAAAAAAGCTGTTCAGCAATAATTGGTTGTCATTAAAATTGGTGTTATACATTATATTTTGAGCGCGTTCTCTGGCTTCTTTGTAATCTTTACCTTCTGCCGACTTTACTACTTCCAGTTTGGCAAGGGAGTCTTTAGTTGGTTTTACAATTAGGCGAATATCTGAGCTGTACATTACCTTTTCATCATTCTCATCATATTTAATTTTGAAATCTGAACTTCTGTAAATACTGGATGAGTAATTTGAATTGGCCTGCATTCCCAGGTAAAGTGTATCGTTAGCCGATATTTGCAGTGTTTCTGTAATTACCTGTTCTCCATCAAAAGCACGATGGGTGGCTTGCTGTACCGCTATTACCGATGCTCCTATAAAAGCCAGTATCCATAATCCCAATAAGACTAATTTAGCAGGGGTCCCAATAGACCTTAATCTGCCTACAAGAATCTTTAAGCCTAAAATGAACAGGAAGAAAAATGGAATTCCTGCCAGCAAAAAGCTAATTAGCCACAGTAACCAAAGCGGCGCTCCACTAACTGCCATTTCTACATAACTACTCCAGGGTGCGTCTATAAGACCAAAGGTACCAACGGTAAACAAGCCAATAAAAAGACTGATTAATGCCGCACCGGCTATTAATATTAGGATGATTCCAATTAGTTTTACAAATACCTTTAAAATAAAAGCGATTACATCACCTATAGCAGAGGCAGCAGAGTTAGCTCCGCTTTTAGCCTGGTTGCCATATTTTTGATAATCTACATCTTTTACCTTTCCGGTAACATTATCAAAACCCTCACGAATCTTTTTTTCTATATTGCTAATAGTGACCTCCTCTCCACGCATTGCAAGTTTATCGGCTGTAGATTTAGCTTCGGGAACAAAGATCCAAAGTGCAATATAAATTAGGATAAACGCACCACTGGAAAAAATAGTTAGCAAGATCCAAAGTAAGCGTACCCAAATAAAATCTATTCCTAAATAATGCCCCAGTCCAGAAGAAACACCGCCTACATAAGAATGTTCGGTATCTCTAAACAGTTGTTTTCCCGGAGATTTAGTGGTTTTTGTATAAACCGGTTCATCTTCAAAGATCTCTTCATCTACCATATAATCTTCGGGTTGCCCCATAATGGCGATTACTTCTTCTACTTCTTTAATTCCAATAACCTGGCGGTCGTCTTTTTTCTTCTCATTGAACAATTCAGCAATACGTGCTTCAATATCTGCTATAATCTCATCTTTTCCCTGGGTGTTGGTAAAAGAGCGTTTAATAGCGTCTAAATAATGTTGCAGCTTGGCATAGGCGTCCTCGTCTATATGAAAGAATATACCGGCAAGATTTATATTTACTGTTTTATTCATGATTCTTATTTTTTTGATTGGTTACAACGTTTACAGCGGTTTGGAGTTCGTCCCAGGTGCCGGTAAGCTCCTTTAGGAAGAGTTTCCCGGTATCGGTAAGTCCGTAATATTTTCGCGGTGGTCCGCTGCTGGATTCTTCCCAGCGATAACTGAGCAATCCTGCATTCTTTAACCGGGTTAAGAGCGGATAAATTGTGCCTTCAACCACCAGTAATTTCGCGTCTTTAAGGGTGTCCAGGATTTCGGCTACATACGCATCTTCATCTTTTAAGACTGAAAGAATACAGTACTCCAGTACACCTTTACGCATTTGAGCCTTGGTGTTTTCTATCTTCATAGCGTTTCGTTTTGAGGGTTGTTAAACTGTTCATTTTTTGATTGTTGATGGTTATTATGATGATTATTAGAATCTTTTCCTATAAAATTGATGCTTAACGGAAAAGAGTAATGTTCTCCATTACTGGCTTTAATACTTGCGCTTATCACTGCAAAGATTTCGATGAAAAACAAGAGCGAAAGCAAAATGGCAAATACACTAATCGTGATGACTATAGAAATTGCCTGGCCCATTTCGTCTATATAAAAATGCTCGGGACCAATTGCAAAGGGTACATCACCACCCAGCCGAATAGCCTGAAAAAGAATAATTGAAATTCCTACGGCCAATATTAAAATGGTGTAGAGAAAGAGACTAATTTGAAAATTGATTGCCTTCCTGCCGTGATCGTCTATGAAGGGCTTTTCTTTTTTAGTGAGCCATAATATTAGTGGAAATATAAAATTCCCTAACGGAATAATAAATTTACTAAAGACCGATAAATGCAGGATTGTGGCCAGTGTTTTTTCTTCTTTTGCTATCTTTGAGTTCATAACCTATTAATTTACATTACAAATATATGGTTAAAAGAAGGTATTTTGCAAAACATAGTACTAAAAATTAACATATTTTTATGAAATTATTTCTGAAGTCATATTGATTAATTTGAATACATTTATTAAAAACAAACTATTTCTAATGACATTAAATAAGAATAAACTCAATAAATTTCTAATGCTGAAACTGCCAAGCGCCTGGCTTTGTGGGGTTCGGGTAAGTGAGATTGAAGAAGATACCTGTAAAGTAGGTGTGAAGTATAAATGGATAAATCAAAACCCATTTAATAGTATGTACTTCGCTGTGCAGGCAATGGCAGCAGAATTAAGCACCGGTGCGTTGGTAATGGGAAAAATTAAACAGTCTAATAGAAAAATTTCTATGCTGGTTGCGCAAAATAGGGCCACGTTTACCAAAAAAGCGACGGGCAAGATTAATTTCTACTGTTATGATGGTCATTTAATAGACGAAGCTATAGAGAAAACACTTGCCACGGGCGAAGGGCAAACCTTATGGATGAAATCTACGGGAATAAACGATACTGGTGAACAGGTGGCCGTATTTGAGTTTGAATGGACTATAAAAGCAAAGTAAAATGAATGCACACGAAATAGATTACCAAATTTTTGGGGAAGAAATGCAATATGTAGAATTAGAGCTGGATCCTCGTGAAGCTGTTATTGCCGAAGCCGGTAATTTTATGATGATGGACGATGGGATTAGAATGGATACTATTTTTGGCGATGGCTCTAAAGAAAACGAAGGTTTCCTGGGTAAAGTTTTAGGTGCGGGCAAACGTTTGCTTACCGGAGAAAGTTTATTCATGACGATTTTTAGTAATGAAATTCAGGGCAAAAAGCGTATTAGTTTTGCTTCACCTTATCCCGGAAAAATTATTCCTATAGATCTTACCCGATATGGAAATAAATTTATTTGCCAGAAAGATGCATTTTTATGCGCTGCCAAAGGAGTTTCGGTAGGAATTGAATTCAGTAAAAAACTGGGGCGCGGTTTTTTTGGAGGTGAAGGTTTTATTATGCAAAAACTGGAAGGCGACGGGATGGCCTTTGTTCACGCCGGTGGCACGATGGCAAGAAAAGAATTATCTCCCGGTGAAAAATTAAAGATAGATACAGGCTGTATTATTGGCTTCACCCAGGATATAAATTATGATATTGAATTTGTAGGCGGAATTAAAAATACGTTTTTTGGCGGGGAAGGACTTTTCTTTGCAACCCTTACCGGCCCGGGTACAGTTTACGTGCAATCGCTTCCCTTTAGCCGCCTGGCTAACCGAATTTGGCAGGCTGCACCACAAGGAGGTGGGAAAGATAAAGGAGAAGGTAGTATTCTTGGCGGTATAGGTGATGTGATAAGTGGCGATCGGCGATTTTAAGAATTGTTAAACAGCGGTAAATTAAAAGATCTTTATAAATTTTTTATTATATTTAGGTGCTTTTAAAAAATCCGTTAGCCTATTAAAAGATTTCTACTTTTTTAAACCTAACTTCTAATTTAAATCTTTCAAATTATGGCAAGAGCGATGTTTGAATACACCAAAACTGTACTGGATAAAGTCAGTTTTGATCCCATCTTGTTTTGTAGAGAAGTGAAAAAAGCACTTCAACGACTTTTACCTCATGAAATAGAGGAACTTCGTATCTGGATTATAGCACTAACCCGCAAAAATCCTGAACTTAATCAATGTTTAACCTATTTAAATACATAAAAAAAGCGGCTTTTGAGCCGCTTTTTATTTTCAATAAAATTTCCTTTGTTTAAAATAAAACAGTAGGAATTATTTTATCCCTGGTATTCTTTTTTCTTATTCACAGGACTTATAATTTTCACATTGTGAAAAGCGATAGCACCTTTTACAACACCTGCAATGGTACTTTGTATAGCTTCAATAATCTGCATTTTTAATTCACTGCGGTTGTAGATAAGGCTTACTTCTCGTGCGGGTACCGGCTCTGCAAACATCCTTAAATTTTTCTTTTCAGAATCTTTAATATCAAGGGTATGCAAATAGGGGAGCAGTGTCATCCCTAAACCTTCGTTAGCCAGTTTTATTAAAGTTTCAAAACTTCCGCTTTCCAACTGAAAATGATCATCGTCGTAATTTCTGGAAGATTTACATAGGTTAAGAATACCATCTTTAAAACAATGCCCATCTTCAAGCAGCAACATATCGTCTATATCCAGGTCGTTGATTTCAATCTTTTCCTTTTTATGAAGCCTGTGACTGTTTGGTATATAACCTACAAATGGTTCATAATAAAGTACATTTTCTTTGATTCCCTGCAGTTCAAGTGGGGTTGCGGCAATTGCAGCATCTAAATGTCCTTCTCTTAAACGTTCAATAATTGCATCGGTATTTAGTTCCTCAATCTTAAGCTTTACTTTAGGATATTTCTTAATAAAATTATTGATGAACATAGGCAGTAGAGTAGGCATAACCGTGGGAATTACACCTAGTTTAAAAATACCACCTACAAATCCTTTTTGCTGATCTACTATATCTTTAATCCGGTCACTTTCATTCACAATATTTCGCGCCTGTTGCACAATTTTTTCCCCGGTTTCAGTAAGCTGAATAGGTTTTTTGGTTCTATCAAAAATCTGTACATCCAGTTCTTCTTCCAGCTTTTGAATTTGCATGCTTAAGGTAGGCTGGGTTACAAACACTTTTTGTGCCGCCTTGGTGAAATTCTTATGTTCGGCAACCGCCAATACATAATGCAGTTGTGTAATCGTCATAACTTGAAGCTTTATTATTACTGCAAATGTATTGGTTTTTTCTATTCCGAATTAAAATAAATATGATTTTATCTATACGCAAAGAAGAATATTAAACTTTTGAAACTAAAACCTGAGGTTTACTTCTTTCTTCTCGCCATCAAAATTGAATTTCGCATCTTCCCAGATTGGTGGCCCATATAAATTCATTTGATTGTTAGAGACTCCATAATCTTCAGTAGGCATACCATTTGATTCAAAATCCATTCTCTGGTTCCCATTTTTATCATGGTAGGCAGTTACAGCATAGGTTCCAGGTGGTATTTCACTAAAAGTGACCATTGCAACACCGTCCTTAATTTCACTTACTTCTCCCTTTACTGGTGCTTGTTTAAGAAAATTATCTTCATTAAAAAGGGCGAAATAAACTTTTCCTTCTTCCGATGCAATGTTATCTACACTAACACGAATGTTACCCGAATTTTCTGTTTGGGCTAAAGCAAGGTTGCAAAGAAAGAGACTAAATAAAATGGCAATTGTTTTCATAATTAGTTAATTTTTATTGGTTTATAGCCTCAAAACTAATTTGATTTATCCTTTAGATTTAATAAATAATACCGAGTTGTAATTTTTGAGTGCTGAATTGTAGATTCTTCAAAAGAAAAGAGAAAAAAGAGTAAAGAGGAAAGACCGAAAGAAAATTGGGATTGGTTTAAGACTGGAGCGAACTCGTCAAATATACTAACTTCCAGATAAAGGATTACAACGTGCTGCGTTGCTTGTAATGGCGGGATTAGAGTATTCCCCTCGCTTTAATTTCAAGGTATTTATTGATGGCATTTATACTTAAATCTTCGGGTTTGGTGAGTAAAGTATTAATCCCGTGTTGCCTTAATTCGGCGGCCATTAGTTTTTTATCGTGGGCAAAACCTTCCGCAATTACCTGGTGAGCCATATCGGTAGTATTCTCAGGACTGCTACTTATCACTTTATCCAACTCGGTATTTTCAAAAAATATAACCACTAAAACGTGTTTTTTATTAATGGCCTTTAAATAGGGAAGCTGTCTTTTTAAAGCCGAAATATGTTCAAAATTGGTGTATAACATCAGCAAACTGCGTTGTGTAACTCTTTGTCGCAAATTACTGTAAAGCATATTAAAATCTGAATCGGGAAATTGAGTATTGATATTATATAAACGCTCCATTATTTGTTGCAACTGGCTTAGTTTTGCATTGGCTTTTAAGATGTTTCCAATTCTTGATGAAAAAGAAATTAGCCCAACTTTATCCTTTTTCTTCAGCGCTATATTAGAAAAAGCCAGGCTACTATTAATTGCATAATCCAGCAAACTCAAACCATTAAAAGGCATTTTCATTACCCGGCCGGTATCTATAATTGAATAGATTGGTTGCGCTTTTTCATCCTGAAACTGGTTTACCATAAGGTCGCCCTGTTTGGCGGTAGCTTTCCAGTTTATGGTTCGCACATCGTCTCCCGGCACATATTCCTTAATTTGTTCAAATTCCATCGTGTGGCCAATCCTTCTAATTTTTTTTAATCCTGGTTGTGATAAACGATTATCTATAGCTAAAAAATCCAGTTTTTTCATCTGAATAAAAGATGGATAGACCTTCAGCATTTGCTTGTTTCCAAAAACCGAGCGTCTTTTCACTAACCCAATTTGGGTAAAAACGTAAATGTTTAGTTTTCCAAAGTAATATTCCCCACGAGCAACTGGCCGTAAATAATAGCTGAATTTTTCAGAATTACCGGCGCCAATCTTTAATTGTTTTAAAAAATCCCGCTTTTGAAACTGTATAGGGATTTCATCAATAATTTCAGTATAAATAGAAAAGCCATAGTTATTTTCCAGGATTATTTCCACTTCATTTTCATCTGAATTTGAGAATTTCTGCGGAAGAATTCTTTCGGCATTTATTCGGTTAGATTTATACAGGCTAACCAACTCGGCTAGAAAAAACAATAGCAGGATAAGGCTTAAAACCCAGGTGAATCCGTATAAAAAATCAAAGAAATAAGAAAATAGAAAGAGCAATGCGATAGCAAAGATCGCATAGAAAAAACGCTGATTTAAATATAAAGATTTTAAGAAGTTAAGCACTAGCGTGGAATTTCTACAGATTGCGAGATCATTTCTATTACTTCTTTGGCAGTAATTCCTTCCATTTCACGATCGGGACTAATAATTAATCTATGCGCTAAAACAGGATTTAGTGCTTTTTTAATATCCTCTGGAATTACAAAATCTCTTCCGTTTATTGCTGCAAATGCTTTAGAAGCGTTCATCACCGCGATAGATGCCCGGGGAGAAGCCCCAAGATAAATGTGAGAGTGATTACGGGTTTTACCTACAATACTGGCAATATAATGCATCAGTTTTTCTTCCACAATAATCTCCTGAATCTGGCCTTTTAACTCGTTTAGATTCTTAGGATTCAAAACAGCTTCAATCTGTGAAATAGGTAACGAGCCCTTGCGGTCGTGGTGGGTTTTTAGAATATTTATTTCGTCTTCAAGACTGGGGTAATCCACTTCAATTTTAAATAAAAAACGGTCTAATTGGGCTTCGGGCAGGGCGTAAGTTCCTTCCTGTTCTATAGGATTTTGTGTAGCCAGGACCATAAATGGCGCTTCCAAATCATGCTGCACCCCATCTATGGTAATTTGGCGCTCTTCCATCACCTCAAACAAAGCTGCCTGGGTTTTAGCAGGAGCGCGGTTAATTTCATCTATTAGAACGATATTGGAAAAAATGGGTCCGGGTTTAAATTCAAATTCACCTTTTTGCGCGTTTAAGACCGAAGTTCCTAAAACATCACTCGGCATCAAATCTGGTGTAAATTGAATTCGGCTAAAGTTTGTTTCCAGGCTTTTAGCAAATAATTTTGCGGTTAAGGTTTTGGCCACACCGGGCACACCTTCAATTAAAACGTGACCGTTAGAAAGCAGGCCTGCAATTAAGAGTTCTACAAAATCGTTTTGACCTACAATTACTTTGGCCAGTTGGTTTTTTAAACTTGAAACCGCTTGTTTAAGATCGTCCAGCGGGATGCGACTGCCAAAATCTAAAGATTCGTTTTCATTATTTATTTCGTTTTCCATTGGAATGTGATTTAAAATTATTTATTGCCTCAGAAAGTTCATAAAATTCACTTTTACCGGCACTTTTATTATTTGAGAGCTTTTCGATTTTCTCAAAAAGTTTCTTTCCTGAAGCTACGCTGTTTCCAGATTTTGCCGCCAGTAAGGTATAGAATTCTTCGTCTATGGTTTTTGTTGAAATTTTATATTGTAAACGAATATATTCAAGAAATAAATTGACTTTCTTAGAGATCAATTCTTCATATTCTTTTTCTTCTAAATAAAGATTTCCAACAGTTTTGGCATATTCGTAACTCTGATTTTTTAAAGGATCTACCACCGGAATAGACCGCTGTTTTCGTTTTCCTTCAAAAATAATGAACAAAACGCAGCCGGCCAGCAGAAAATAATAGGCCCATTTAAGGCGGGTATCACTTAGTAAAATATAAAGCGGGGAAGAATAATATGTTTTTCCGGCTTTATAATAATTATCCAAAAATACCTGGTTTCCCATTTCCATATAAGCCAGGATATTTTCGGCATATTCGTAATTCTTATTGCTTAGTAAAAAGTAATTCCCAAAAGCTTCAGGGGTATTATGCAGGTAAATTTTCCCTTTTCCAAAATCGGACCTTATAAAATTAGGTTGACTGTTTTTTTCATCTCCCTGGATATTAATTTTTCCCAGAACTTCGATTTGCGCACTGTCTTTTTGATGAAAGTAAAGTGACGAAAATTCATTTTTAAACTTAAAATCGTTTTCTTTTTTTAAAGCTGAGTTTTCAAAATTCAATTGTGGTTTTGAACTTAGATCGTTTTTAGGAATAAAAACCTTATTTTCTAAATGAAGTGTATCTAACAACTCGGGACTAATTCCCCTGGCCGATATAAAAAGATGATTTCCATTAGAAACCCAATCAAGCAATTTATTTAACTCATCCTGATCAAAATACACGGCATTATTGAGGAAAAAATAGGTGCCGTTTTCCAGGCTATCAGATAGTTTTTCGAATGGTGGAACGTCAATTTCTTCAAATTTCCAGTTTTCAGTATTTTTCCAGCTATCATAAAAAACAAAACTTCCCAGTGGGATTTTATCGTCACTCATATAACTGGGCGTCCAGTTTACCGGTTCAGGTTCTGTAGCTTCCAGGTAAGTGAGAAAAATTACCAAAAGCAGGAATGCAGCAAAGAAGAGTTTTGAAGTCTTACCCATTATTTCCGCTTTTTAGGTTATTTTCCATTTGGCTGAATTCCCGGTTTACTTTCTGAAAACGCGATTTAGAAAGGTCAAAATCCCCATACCAGATAAAATCGTAAAGTCGGGTGATTTTGGTGAACTGGCTTTTTATTTCAGTCTCCTTTATTTCGTTAATATAATCTTCATTTGTTTTTTGAAATCTATACGAAATATGCTCTTTTTGATCAAGCAAACGCAAGCTCTTTAAGTATAAATACCGAACAGCAAGGCGATAATTTTCTTCTCGAATCGCTTTTTCAATTAATGAAGAGATATCTGCCGATTTTACGATTTCTTCTTCTTTTTGAAGATTGACTCTTCCGGTAATAGGTGCAGCCATCACTGCATTCCCTGGATTTAATCTAATAAAAAGCCAGGTAATTAAACCAAGGACTAAGATTAGGAATATATAGGGTAAAGCTGAGAGAACTGCACTCCAAAAAGCGTTGGTTTGGTAATCGCCAAAAAGCCATTGCAAAAAAGCATTCCATTTAAGGTTAATCCAACGTTTTAAGCGGGTCCACCAGGAATCTTCTTCAATCTTTTCTAGATAATCAAATGCTTTATCAGATTTATAAGCTTCAATTTTTTCAGCATCAAAATTAGCTTTCTCCAGATTTTCTTCAGAGGAATTCTGAACCACTTCCGTAGAATCAGTCATCGCTTGCTCTTGCGGAATTAAGTTTCCGAAGAAAATAAAACTGAAAAGAAGAAAGACTTTAATCATTAATTGTTTTTACCAAGATTTTCAATGCTTTCGTAGGCGCCGGTAAAGTATTTTATTTCATTAAGGTTATAATAAACAAAAGCAACCCCAATTGGTGTAATGGCGTAAAGCAGGTATTGAATGGCAGACGCAATTATGGTTAAGGTGAGATAAACCCAATCAAATAACTCGGCAACATTTGTTGAAGAAGCCGAATTTTCTTCCATAATTGTGAACATTTTTACAAAAGTATAAATGAGCACCGGTAGTTGAAAAATAAGGCTGATGATATACACGATAAGCCAGATTAAGAAAAGGCTTATAAAACTCATCCACCAATTATCTTTTACCAGGTGAAAACCTTCAGAAATGCTACCGCCAATACTTTCGCTTTTAAAAACAAGTACCGCAGCCGCAATACTAAGCGGAACACTTAAATAAATTCCGGGCAGAATAAAAATTATAAGTCCGGCGAAAATCAAGATCCAGGTAACGGCGCCAAGTCCAAACATTTTTCCTAAATCTTTTTTCACGCCTTGTTTAACCTCCTGGTGACTGGCTTCTCCATTATTAGTAACGTAAGATTTTATAAAATGAAATGCCGCCACGTTCATTACTGAGAAATATAATAGTAGCCCAACCATTAATAAGCCAAAACCGATAAAAAACCCGCCATCCTGATTGAACATTAAAGAATTACCAACCGTGGTATACGAATAGTAAGATACGGCAGCGATTAAAAGCAGAAACGCCGGCCAGGAAATTTTTATAACACTTGTAAAATAGGCTTTATAATTTTCACGAATAAACTTAAACGTATAGCTTATAATATCGCCCAGCTCTCGCTGTTGCTTAAAATCAATGTAATCCTGCTTCATGAATTTGTTGTTTTTTATGTAGAAATATGGGGTAAAAAATATAGTAAAATAGAATTAGTGCCAGGGAGCTACCAATAATTAAAATCGCCAGCCAATCGGGCATTTGGGTTAATCGGGTTACGAAGCCTTCCAGAAATCCCGCCAGGATAAAAAATGGAATGGTACTAATCACGATTTTTAATCCGTTTTTAACGCCCTTTACAAAAGAGGTGAGACGAGTGTAAGTGCCGGGGAAAAGTATACTTTTTCCAACTACCAGTCCTGCGCAACCCGCAATAATAATTACTGAAATTTCAATAGTACCGTGAATCCAAATTGTTCTGGCAGATTCCCAAAGTAAGCCTTGGTCGTAAAAGAAATATTGAAAGGATCCGAGCATTACTGCGTTTTGCATTAAAATAAACACCGTGCCAATTCCTGCGAGGATTCCCATACTAAAAGCCATTAGCGAGACCCGAATATTATTGATCGTAATTCCCAGGAACATATCGGTTTCAGACATTTTTTTATAAACCGCCATAGGATCTCCTTCAGCAATATTCTGTAAAGTCATATTCACATAGGCATCGCCTAAAATACTTCTCACAAAAGTATGATCTGATGCTGCTGAAAATGCGCCCGCCGCAGAAAAAAGCGCGAAAATTAAAAAACTTAGCAATAATTGTTTCTGAAACTTATAGAAAAACAATGGGAATTCTTTTGTAAAAAAGGTGATAAACCGGTTTTGTGATTCTTTTTTATTTTTATAGATTTTTTGATGCGCTGAAGCGGCTAACTGATTTAAATAGTTAGTAATATTGCTTTTAGGATAAAACGTTCTGGAATAGCTTAGATGGTCGCTAATTTCAATATAAATATTAGAGAGCTGCTCTGGTCTCAGTATATTTTTATTTTGAAGCTGGCTTTCAAATTTAAGCCATTTATCCTTATTTTGCTTCACAAATGCAGCTTCTCGCATGGTTTTTCTATTATGACTCAAAGAAACAGATTAAATGGATAATTTTCAAATTGAAACCGCTCAAAATATAAGTATTAATCAGAATGTTGCGAGCGTGGGCGATCGTATCCTTGCTTTTATCGTAGATGCTTTTATAATTGGGTTGTATATAGTAATAAGTTCTTTGGCTTTGGCCGGTACGGGGCTTGATGCCGCAGGGCAATGGGTTTACTACCTTGTAATGGGCTTGCCTTCGCTATTATATTATTTATTATGGGAGAGTTTATATAATGGGCAAACCCCGGGAAAGGCCGCTTTACAAATTAGGGTAGTAAAGATAGATGGCAGCCGGCCCGCTTTTGCTGAATATTTAATCAGGTGGTTGCTTCGGTTTATTGATATTTCTATTAGTAGTGGAGCTATTGCGGTGGTCACTATTTTATTAAACGGAAAAGGGCAGCGGTTGGGCGATCTAGCTGCAAAAACCACGGTGATTTCTGAAAAACCAAGAACGAATTTAAATCGAAGCCTGGCAGTAGATGTTCCTGAAGGCTACCGACCAAAATATCCGCAGGTGAGTGTTTTAAAGGATGCAGATGTACAAAATATTAAAAACCTCTATCAAACTGCGAGAAGAAGTCATAACCACCGACTTATTCTATCACTTTCAGAAAAATTATCAGAATTACTGGAAACTCAACCGAAGGAGTCTCCTATGGAATTTATTCAGCAGGTAATTACAGATTATAATTATTATACCCAGCGGGCCTAATTAATTATTTCAATATCCATTTCCACGTTATTAATTGGCCATTCAGATTGGCCGGTCTCAACCTCTTCAATTTTTTCGGCAACCTCCATTCCTTTGGTTACACGCCCAAAAACAGTATGGTCGTTATTTAAATGTGGGGTTCCGTTTTCTTTCATAACAATAAAGAATTCAAAAGGCGAAGAAGCTTTACTCACATTTTGCTCACTATATTTTGCTGCTGAAAAAGCTCCGTAAGTATGTTTATGGCCGGTATCAAATTCACTGGGAATTAAATAATCTCCAATTTGTGAGCGCTGGCGGGGAGTAGTAACATTATCTGAATTCCCTCCCTGAATCACAAAGCCGGGAGCAACACGATGAAAAAAGGTACTGTTAAAATAACCTTCTTTTACCAGCATTATAAAATTGGCGCGGTGTAGGGGAGTATCTCTAAAAAGTTCTACTTCAATATTGCCAAAACTGGTAATGATTCTCACCCGGGTTTCCGGATTTTCTTTCCCGTACTGAGTTAGAAATGGAATTAATTCTTCCTGTGCAATGGGAAACTCTTTGTTGCTTTGAATAGAATCGCTTTGGTAAGAGGTTTCTTCAGCTTTACTATATTTTGCTCTCAGTGAATCTAATTTGGAAGTTTTTTGATTAACTTCTTCTTTATCTAAAGGCTTTTCCGAAGCATTTTTACTGGAAGATTCCTTATCTTCACAACTTGCAAAAAAAAGAATTAGAAAAAGATAAACGAAAGCAAGCGAGATTTTCATGGATTTTCAGGATTTTAAAGACAGGATACCAAATTTAAAAAAAATTGTCCTTCCGGGAGAAAAGGCGCATCATAAATTAGTGCCCGGCAACCGCATTGAAGAGATGAGAAATCTTGATATTAAAAGCCTTAAGCCTAATAAAGCTGGTGTTATGGCGGTTTTTTATCCCGATAATTTTGGAAAAACTCATCTGGTTCTAATTTTAAGAAAAACCTATAAAGGCGTTCATTCTAATCAAATTGGATTTCCCGGTGGCCGCGTTGAACCTGAAGATGATAACCTGCAACAAACTGCTTTACGTGAAACAGAAGAGGAAGTTGGAATTCCCAGGAATAATATTGAAGTAATAAGAGAGCTTACCCGTTTGTACATTCCGCCCAGTAATTTTTGGGTACAACCTTATTTAGGTTTGCTGGAAAAAACGCCGAATTTAATTCCGCAAGAAAGTGAAGTAGAACGCATCTTAGAGGTAGATTTAGATCATTTTTTAGATCATTCTAACTTTGTGAACCAGGAGTTGAGCACAAGTTACTCAAGTAAAATGGTTGTTCCTGCATTTAGATTAAATGAACAAATTGTTTGGGGAGCTACGGGGATGATGTTGAGTGAAATTCGGGAAATTTTTAGAAAAAGCTTTTAAAAACTAAGAATTACTATATTTGCCGGGCTTAATTTCTACTCGATAATCGAGATTTAAAATAGTGCCCAGCTTGTTTCATAATTAAATTATATTTTTTCATTAGGTTTCCTAATTTAATCGAACTGGAATTATACAAAAAGTAAGAACTGAAAATTAAACTATGGGATTATTTAAAAGAAATCCATTTGGGCATTTTTTATTTCTGAAAAAGTGGCTTATCCGTATTTTCGGATTACTTAGCCACCGCCGTTATCGCGGTTATAATGAACTTAGCATTGAAGGCTCAGATATCATTAAAAACCTTCCCGATAACAATGTACTTTTTGTTTCTAATCATCAAACTTATTTTGCTGATGTAACCGCGATGTTCCACGTTTTTAATGCGAGTTTAAGCGGACGGGTAGATTCCATTAAAAATATAGGGTATATCTGGCAGCCAAAACTCAATATTTATTATGTAGCGGCTAAAGAAACGATGAATGCCGGTTTGATTTATAGAATTATGGCTTATGCCGGCGCTGTGAGTGTTGAAAGAACCTGGCGTGCAAAAGGCGAAGAAGTTGAGCGAAAAGTAAATCCAGACGATACAAAGAATATTGGTATGGCCCTGGAAGACGGGTGGGTAATAACTTTCCCACAGGGAACTACCAAACCATTTAAACCCATTAGAAAAGGAACTGCACACATTATAAAACAATATAAACCGGTGGTAATTCCTATTGTAATTGATGGTTTTAGGCGTTCTTTTGATAAAAAAGGAATCAGGATCAAAAAGCGCGGTATTTTGCAAACTATGCAAATTAAGGAACCGCTAGACATAGATTACGAAAATGATTCTGTTGAAGAAATTGTGAGCAAGCTTGAGTATGCCATAGAGCAGCACCCTTCTTTTCTTAAGGTTATTCCTTCTGATGCAATTAAAGAAATGGAAGAACTAAATAAGAAAAGGGCATATTAAAAAAAGTTATCCCAACCACGAAAACTCAACCATTGCAACCCAGGCGCTATTTTTACCTTATTAAAGTTCAGTATTTAGGCTATCGTTTACACGGCTGGCAAAAGCAGCCAGATGTAAAAACAGTAGAAGAATTAATTACAAAAACTGTGCGTTATGTGATGCCTGAACAAAAGTTTAAAATTTTGGGCACCAGTAGAACCGATGCTATGGTTTCTGCCCAGGAGTCGGCTTTTGAGTTGTTTTTATATTATGAACCACTTTCCGATCTGGATGAGTTTTTAAGAGAATTCAACCAGAATTTACCACAGGATATTCGGGCGCTTGCCATCACCGAAGTAGATGCGAAATTCAATATTATTCAGCATCCAAAACTTAAAGAATATGCTTATTTATTTAGTTTTGGAGAGAAAAATCATCCTTTCTGTGCGCCATTAATGGCTAATTTTCAATTTGATCTGGATATTGAATTGATGAAAAAGGGAGCAAAGCTTTTTGAAGGTAAACACCAGTTTAGGAACTACTGCGTGCGGGTTTCAGAAAACAGCACTTTTGAGCGTGAGATTATAAAATCTGAATTAGTTGAAAATACCGAAATCACCGCCAGTTTTTTTCCTGAAAAATCTTATATTTTTCATATTCATAGCGCCGGTTTCCTAAGGCACCAGGTAAGGTTAATGATGGGCGCTTTTGCTGCAACTTGGTAGAGGAGAATTGACACTGGAAGATTTGGAAAACAGCCTAAAACCCGGCGTTGAAATGCAAATGGATTACATAGTACCGGCCTCGGGCTTGCTTTTAAATAAAATTGGGCTCGAAGATTTTTAAACTTTCGCTTCTTCTTTTTCTAAAACAGCTAAAGCTAATCTGATGGTGCCGTAATCTATTGCTTCTTCAAAATGTTCAAAATATGGTTTTAAACCTTCTGGGTTCTTAAGTTCAATTTTAGCTTTTTCAATAGCTTTAAAATCGGCTTTAGAAATATATTTCATAGGATCTACATCTTCATTTTCAGCATATAATTTTGCTAAATGTGAATAAATAGTAGTGATGGCCAGTTCTCGCTTTTTAGCGATTTCTTCCAGGTTTAAACCTTCGTTCAATAAGCCAAGTGTAGCCTTATAAGTATTCGCTTTTTTACGTTTTTTAGTGCTACGTTTTTTTTTACTAAAAGCGATGATCTCCTTTATGAATTCGTAACCGTAATCCTGCATTTTTTGCCTTCCTACTCCGTTTATCTGGAGAAATTCATCATCGGTCATCGGTCGGGATTTCTCCATTTCTTTAAGCGTAGCATCGTTAAAGATGAGGTAGGCGGGAATTTCTTCTTCACGAGCAATTTTTAACCTTAACTGTCTTAGTTTTTCAAAAAGGGAATTATCTGAAGTTTTTTCTGAAACTTCTGTTTCTTCCCTTCGTTTCAATTTTTTACGGTCAGGAACTTCAGCAAGTTGGACTTTTTCGCCTTCAAACAAAACATTTTTAGCCAATGCGGTAAGCTGTAAATTATTGCCACGGTGAAAAGCGATTTCTACATAACCAAGGTTGATAAGCTGAATAATATACTGCTGCCAGTGGTGCCAGGAAATATCTTTTCCAATCCCAAAGGTTTTAATTTGCTGATAATTTTTACTGAAAACCGACTCATTTTGTGAACCGCGAAGCACATCTATAAGCACAGTAATGGGTTCGTTTTCTTTTAGCCTGAAAATACACGAAAGTGCTTTTTGAGCGATTACCGTTCCATCAAAAAACTGCGGTGGATTCTTACAAATATCACAGTTGCCACAATCTTCCTGCTTTAATTCTCCAAAATAACTCAGCAATATTTTTCGGCGGCAACTTAAGGCTTCTGAATATTGTTTCATTCGGTCTAGCTTTGCAAGTTGTACTTCTTCATTTCCCGAGTTGGAAGCGAATTTTTGCAACTGCACTACATCGGCATAACTATGAAAAAGCATAGTGTCTGAAGGCAGACCATCACGCCCTGCACGACCAATTTCCTGGTAATAGCCTTCCAGGTTTTTGGGCATATTGTAATGAATTACCCACCGAATATTAGATTTATCGATGCCCATCCCAAAAGCGATGGTAGCACAAATAACCTTTGAATTATCATTGATAAAATTATCCTGAATTTCGATACGTTTCTCTGCTGGTAAACCTGCGTGGTAAGCTTCCGCTTCAAAACCTTTTCGCTGCAGTTTTTCAGCAATTTCCTCGGTGTTTTTTCTACTTAGGCAGTAGATAATTCCGCTTTCCTTTTTTCGGGTTTTTACGAAATTGGTGATTTGCTCAAAGCGCTTAATTCCGGGCCGAACATCTAAACTCAGGTTTTTCCTATCAAACGAAGCGATGTGCTTTTCGGCATTGGGAATATTTAATTGTCGGCAAATATCTTCTCGCGTAGCTTTATCGGCTGTGGCAGTTAGCGCGATCATTGGAGTAGTGGGAAAGCGATTTTTTAAATAGCCTAGTTGCGTATAAGCCGGTCTAAAATCGTGGCCCCAGCTGGAGATACAATGTGCTTCATCTACCGCGATCAAACTTATTTTGCCGTCACTCATAAAACGGTCTACGAACTGTAGACTTTCTGGAGCAACATAAAGCAGTTTTAATTCTTTGGAATCAATTTTTTTAAAGATTTCCTGTTGCTGGCTTTCGGTTTGGCTACTATTTAAAAATGCCGCTGGAACTCCATTCGCAGTAAGTCCGTCTACCTGGTCTTTCATCAATGCGATAAGCGGTGAAATTACCAGGGTGATTTCAGGAAGTAAAATGGCCGGAAGCTGGTAACAAATAGATTTTCCACCACCGGTTGGCATAATTACCAGGTTATCTTTGCCTTCAAAAACCGAATCGATTATCTTTTTTTGAAGCGGTCTGAAACTATCAAATCCAAAATATTCTTTAAGCGTATGTAAAACCCGGTTATTTTCCATAGCTGCAAAGTTAGGGCAAAGTGACAATTCACAAACCCTCTTGCGTTTAAATTATGGGAAAACACTTATTTTTTAAACTGTGACTTATAAGCGATCTAAAGATCGTAAGCCACATAAGCCTGGTTAATAACTTTAAAAGGCGCGTCTTCTTCACTAACATTTTCAAAAGCTTGATAATCTATCCACACAAAACCATTATCGCCCCAGCTTTCTCCCCAGGAATTTACAACCTTAAAAGCGTTTACTTCATCATCAAAACCAACCACCAACATCGCGTGGCAGGTTACATCATCGTAATTTACCGCGTGTTCGCGATATGCACTCAAACCAAAACTATCGGTTTTCCCAAACTCGGGCGAAAGCACAGCGCCTATAACAATAGGCTGTTGCTGGATAATTAGCGCTTTCATTTCAGCTAGCATATTTTCCCCGCTTAAACCTTTATAATAAGCTATTCTTGCTTCTTCGGCGGCTTCAATTACAGCTTCGTCGGGTTGGGTTTCGCATTCATTACCAGTATATGGGAAAAGTTCTAAAGTGGCGGCTCCCTGTTCTTCTATTAAAGCCAAAGTTTCAGGAATTGAAGTTCCGCCGCATTCATCGGTGGTAAGTTGGTTATATGTATAAGACGGACTAAATATAGCAGCTTCAGAATATGGTAAACCGGATTCGATTTTTTCTTGGAAAGATTTCATATAGTAATTCGTTGCCCAGGAAACGCAGGCTCCCAATTCACCTTGATCGCCAACCGGTGGAAGGTTTTCAGAAAGATCAAAAGCAGCCGGTAATGTATCGGGAACAACCAGGCCTTCCAGTAGGTTTTCAGTATCTATATTATAATCACCGTTGCCTGTACATTCAAGTCCGGTGGAATAAATCTCACCGTCTTCAGAAACAAACTGATTTTCAGTTTCCTGGGGAATTTCTGGAACTTCAGGATTACTACCATCGGTATCTAGATCGTCTCTGTCAGTATAGCATCCTGCAAGGCTCAATGAGAGTGCGAGCAGTAAAATTTGAATTTTTTTCATAGCAATTCGAGTTATTTTAATTCGACATAATTCAGAAAGAAATAATTGGTATTCCAATTGAATTATTTCTGAAAAGCTTTCAACATATAACAGCAATAAACATACAAATAATGTCGGCATTAGGGAAATATTGATAATTTGAGCTGAATTGCTTTGGTAGATAAAAAGAAATTAGTCGCTACACTAGAAAATATGTACATTTGCAGCCGCAAAAAATCATTACTATGAAAGCCGGAATTGTAGGATTACCAAACGTAGGAAAATCAACGCTATTTAATTGTCTCTCTAATGCAAAGGCACAGAGTGCGAATTTTCCTTTTTGTACCATAGAACCTAATGTTGGGGTAGTGAATGTTCCAGATCCCAGGATTCAACGATTGGAAAGTTTGGTTAAACCCGAAAAAGTACAGCCGGCCACAGTAGAAATTGTAGATATTGCCGGTTTGGTAAAAGGCGCTAGTAAAGGCGAAGGATTGGGGAACCAGTTTCTTGGAAATATTCGTGAAACCGATGCCATTCTACATGTTTTGCGTTGTTTTGAGAACGATAATATTGTGCACGTAGATGGTTCTATAGATCCTATTCGGGACAAGGAAACCATAGATATGGAGCTTCAGCTAAAAGACCTTGAAACAGCAGAGAAAAAGTTGGAGAAAGTAAAGCGTGCTGCCCGTACCGGGAATAAAGAGGCCCAAAAAGAAGAAGCTGCACTTACTAAGGTTAAAGAAGGTCTGGAAGCAGGGAAATCTGTTAGGGCTATAGATTTAACCGAAGAAGAAAGAAAAGATTTTATAAAACCGCTTCAATTTATTACCGATAAGCCGGTGATGTACGTTTGTAATGTAGATGAAGATGCGGCGGTAGATGGAAACGCCCACGTAGATCGTGTAAGAGAAGCTGTAAAAGAAGAAAATGCTGAAGTTTTGGTACTTGCCGTAGGAACTGAAGCTGATATTACCGAGCTTGATGATTTTGAAGAAAGACAAATGTTTCTTCAGGATATTGGTCTCGAAGAACCTGGTTCTGCCAAATTAATTCGTGGAGCTTACGAATTATTAAACCTCCAAACCTATTTTACCGCGGGAGTTAAAGAAGTACGCGCCTGGACTATTCCTGTAGGAGCTACTGCGCCACAGGCAGCCGGAGTAATTCATACCGATTTTGAAAAAGGATTTATTCGCGCTGAGGTAATTTCTTATGCCGATTTTGACAGTTTTGGAAGCGAAGCTAAGGTAAAAGAAGCCGGTAAAATGCGAGTAGAAGGTAAAGAGTATATTGTACAGGATGGCGATGTAATGCACTTTAGATTCAACGTGTAAATCGCAATTTTTTAAGATAATTTTGCCTTTTTTATACTTATTCACTCGAATTTAACTAAAATTAGAATTTTATCTAAATTTTTAGAAATAGTTTATCATTCGTGCTAAGTTCAGCTTTTATTTATTTCTTAATTTTAAGTAAAACAACCAAAATAGGAAACTATGAAACTGAGAAAGAATTTTGAATCTAAACTTAAAACACTGGCTTTTGTTAAAAAAACCGGACTTATAGTTATGGCTTCCGGGCTTTTATTTGCCTGTAATGATGGTAATAAAAAAGCCGATGATGCAGAGATAGAAATCGAACAAACCCTGGAGATTGAGGAGGATACTATGTCTAATTATGCTTATCAAACTAATGCGGTAGCAGATTATCTTACCTATGTAGATGGAGATGATGAATATGAAGAAATGCAGGAAGAAATTGATCCTGAAACAGCTTTGCAAAAATTTGCAGCTGCAGTTTCAGAAAGAAGTAGAGATTTTGGAATGCAGGCCGATGAAAAGCTTGAAGTTATTGGCGATAGTCTAAGCCAACCGGCAGATGATATGAACGCACAATTGCAAACTGCCATAGCTTCCCTTGAAAAACTCCAGGAAAATGCTTATGATGAACTTTCTGAAGAAGTAGATGACTTGAAAGTTGAACTTCAGAATATTGATATGCAAGCTGATAACGCGAAAGAAAAGTTGCGTAATTTCTTCCATAAGGCTGCAGATGTTATGGAAGATATGGACGCGCCAACAGAGGATGGTACAATGAAGGTGAATCCGGGCGCATTAGATGAATCAGATTATAGCCAGGAGCCAGATACCCTTGATGTAAATCAATAGAAAAATTTAGATTATAATATTTATAAGAACCGTCTTTTTAGACGGTTCTTTTTTTGTCTTTATTTTACTTATTTTTAATTGAAATTATATTTTAATGAAAGATAATTTTTCTACTCAATCTTCGTCTTATGCAAGGTACAGACCTGCTTATCCGCAGGAATTATATGAATTTTTGAATGAAAAATTAACTGCAACTGAAACCGCCTGGGACTGCGGAACGGGAAATGGCCAGGTAGCAGGAGAATTAGCAGATTTCTTTCAAAAAGTAGAAGCTACAGATATTAGTAAGCAACAGTTAGAAAATGCAGTAAGGAAGCCTACTATTCATTATTCTGTGCAACGGGCTGAGGAAACAAACTTTCAGGATAAAACTTTTGATCTTATTACTGTGGCGCAGGCCGTTCACTGGTTCAATTTTAAAACTTTTTACAATGAAGTAGAGCGGGTTTTAAAGCCTAATGGAATTATTGCGATAATAGGTTATTCCTTATTTAAAAGTAATTTGGAAACAGATAAGCTGATTCATAAATTTTATAAAGATATTATTGGCCCGTTTTGGGATGAAGAAAGGCGCTATTTAGATGAGAAATATCAAACAATTCCTTTTCCTTTTCAGGAAATTGAAACACCTGCGTTTCAGCAGGAATACCAATGGAGCTTTGATCATTTAATAGGATACTTAGAAACCTGGAGCGCTGTAAAACACTATGAAAAAGAAAAGGGTGTAAATCCTGTAAATTTGATTAAAAATGAACTTAAAACCGCCTTTGGAAATAAAAATAAAATAGTTTTTCCCATTCTTCTCAGGCTGGGAAAATTGAATGATTAAAATTAAAAATTGAACTGGCATAGAATATGATTATCTTCCAGTCGTTATAAATGAATAAATTAGCTGATTAAAATAATTGATAATGAATAAATTAGGTTTTATTTTCCTGTGTTTTACGGGTATGTTTTTTCAGAATTCATTGGCACAAAGCTTTGCCGATGACCAATCGGTAACCCAGCAGGTGCTCCAGGAGCTTAATAGAGAACGCAGTTTGTTAAGTCAGAATCTGGAATTTAGAATTAAAGAAATAGATTCAAAAATTAGCAATCTTGATGAAAGTATTCAAAATACGAATTCTTCTGCAGAAAAAGTAGAAAAACTTCTGGAACGTGTTAAATTCCTTGAAGAACGTCAGGAAGAAATAGACAAAAATACCATTAGCGTTTACAAATATAATTATAGTTCTGCCGTGCTAAATTTAGCATCTATGGAACGCGAAATTAAGCCGCTAAATCTTTTTAATGCTTCCCGTGAATTTTATGCAACTTTAGACCAGGTGAGTAACCCAATGCATTATGAAGGTTACCAGGAGTGGTTTGGCGAGTTTAGAAAGTTTATTGAAGATGAAAAGAAAAATGATGCCCGGCTTTCTGCATTAAGCCATATTCTAAATGTAACTGGAGATCTTGCCCAGGGAACGCCTTTTACTGGAATGTTTGCCGGAACCGTTTTTGACGGAATTGGAAGCTTTATAAATTCTCTTGGTTGGGGCGATAAAAAACTGAAACAGCAAAGTACAGAAATGCTGAAACTAACCACAACTGTGGCGCAATTTACCCACGATAAGGATCTTATAGAAACCGAGTGGGAATCTATTAATAAAAACCTGGATGAATTAAAAGAGCTACAGGAAAAGGCAATGCAGGAAAATCTAGTACAAATCCTGGAAATAGATCCAACCGAGTTTGATCGTAATTTCACCAATGAAACCGACGCAAAAAAACGTACGCAGTATATTTTAGATATTTCTAAAATTGCTGAAAATAAAATAGCTGAAGAAAAAGCTAAAAATCCTGAAAACTGGAAACAGGATTATCACGACCAGATGATCGCGGTACAAAATTTAAAGATACGTTTTGGAACTATTACTTTTAGAATTCTTGAAAATTTAAAGAAATATGATTCGCTTATTAAGAAATACGAGAACGATGAATATTTAAAAACTAAAATCGCCGATCTTAAAACGAAACTTAATGTGGTGCGAAACAGTTTTGAGTCTACTTTTAATCCGCAGGAATATATTAAAGCATCTAACGAGATGTATGTAGTAGAGTAGGGGTTTTCTTCCTTATTGATAAAGACTATCTAAGAATCTTAGATCCTGAAATAAATTCAGGATGACGTTAAGATTCTCAGATAGTCTTTTATGTTTGTCTATTGTTTTAATTCAGGCAGGAGTTTTTCAATCCTATCTCTGGAACCTTCATATTGTTCAGGTAATTTTAGGTTGCTTCCAAGTTCTTCAAGGCTTTCATCTCTTGTAAAGCCGGGATTATCGGTAGCAATTTCAAATAAAACTCCGCCCGGTTCTCTAAAATAGAGCGAATAGAAATAATCCCTATCTATTTTTTCAGTGATTTGTAAACCTTTCTGAATAATTTTTTCCCTAAAGCGCATTTGGGTTTCTTCATCTTTTACCCGAAAAGCGATATGGTGATTAGTACCACCGGCGTTAATTCCACGGTCGGCTGTTGGGTCTTCGTGAATATCAATTATAGCAGCATTTTCTACTGCACTAGTTTTGTATCTATAAAATTCACCTGATTTTTCTTCGAGTTCGTAGTCAAAAATATCTGTTAGAATACTGGCAGTAGGACCAACATTAAATAGCGTAAGAGTTACACTATGAAAACCTTTTAAAGCCACATCGCTTTTAATTTCATCGGTTTCCCAGGCCTCGCGGTTATCCTGGTGGTTAGTGACAATTAGTTTTAAATTGAGCCCGTCGGGATCTCTAAAAGGTAAATATTGTTCTCCAAACTGCTCCCTGATTTTTCCAAACTCCACTCCGTGTTTTTCAAAGCGCTCCTGCCAGAAATCGAGGCTGCCTTCCGGAACCGAATAACCTATTTCGGTGGCCATTCCCACGCCGTTTTTCCCCTGCTTAACTCGTGGCCACGGGAAAAAAGTTAAAATGCTTCCAGGAGAGCCAACTTTATCGCCAAAATAAAAATGATAAGTTTTAGGATCATCAAAATTCACCGTTTTCTTAACCATTCGTAATCCTAGAACTTTGGTGTAAAAATCGTAATTGCGTTGCGCATCTCCGGCAATTGCAGTAATATGGTGTAAACCAAGTATTTTATCTTCCATAATTTTTTGTTTCAATTAAGTAAAAACCTGCCTCATCCTGGGTTAAATTATTGGTAAAAAATAACCGATAACTGAAATTCAGGAATTTCAGCTGAAACCGGAGCTAAAAATTTAAATTCAATAGCTCTATAAAATTAAAGAATTTATTGGGATTCAGTGAAAATCCATTTAGGAAGATCTAAAGGTGTTTATGCAGACGCTTTACAATATCGTAGGTATTAGAATCAGAATAAGTTCCAAAAGCATTTACCAAAACGCCTTTTATTTTATGATTGTGAGAAGAAATGGCGTAAACAATCATTTCATCACCTGGATCTGTGATCCCTTCAAAACGGTAGATTTCATCAATTTCAAAATCTTCAGGAGAAAGTTCAAGGGAACGCTGTGGAGCTACAATTTTATCCTTTTCCGGCTCTAATTTAAAGTCGGTGGTATAACCTCGAGCAGCAAGACCATTCATTGCCTGGCTTACAGTATCGTAATAGTGTCTTTCTACCAACATAATTTCATCTATTTAATACTATAAAATTACTTAATTTTAATCTATAAAACTATTGAAAATCAGAGTTTTATTTAATATATAAAAACTTCAGTGTATGTTTAAATACTAATTTTAACCTTCAATTGAATAAAAGAATATCAGTTTAAGTTCTTCAGTAAAAAGATTTAAAACTGAAGTCTATTCAACTTCAGAAAAAAATAAAAAAGCTTACTTTTGTGACAGAACTTTTATTTTTTGCAACTAAACTATGGGCCAAAGAACATTACTGAATGCTGTTGAAATAAATATTATTTTACACCGTCTTGCCTGCCAGTTAGTTGAAAATCACACCGATTTTAAAAATACCGTAATTATAGGAATCCAACCGCGAGGTGTTTTTCTTGCTAAAAGAATTATAAAAATTCTGGAAGAAGAATACAAGATTGAAGATTTAAAATACGGTCACCTGGATATCACTTTTTATCGAGACGATTTTAGAAGAAGTGACAAACCGCTTGAAGCGAATAAAACTAAAATTGATTTTATTGTTGAAGATAAAAAAGTGGTTTTTATAGATGATGTTCTTTACACCGGCCGCAGCATTAGGGCGGCATTAACTGCCGTACAATCTTTTGGCAGGCCTGCAGAAATTGAATTATTAAGTTTTATAGATAGACGTTTTAGCCGTCATTTACCTATTCAGCCAGATTATAACGGGCGACAGGTAGATGCTATAAATGAAGAAAAAGTAATAGTGAACTGGAAAGAAAACGATGGTGAAGATGTGGTTTATCTGGTTTCTAAATAATTAAAAATATGAGCGAATTAAGTGTAAACCACTTACTGGGAATTAAATATCTAACCAAAGAAGATATTGAGCTTATTTTTAAAACCGCCAATCATTTTAAAGAAGTGATTAACCGGCCCATTAAAAAAGTCCCTTCGCTTAGAGATATTACCATTGCCAACCTATTTTTTGAAAATTCTACAAGAACCCGGCTTTCTTTTGAACTTGCAGAGAAACGCTTAAGTGCCGATGTTGTAAATTTTTCGGCTGCATCTTCTTCAGTAAAAAAGGGAGAAACCCTTATAGATACCGTAAACAATATTTTATCTATGAAAGTTGATATGGTGGTGATGCGGCACCCCAATCCCGGGGCAGGAATTTTTCTTTCCCGCCACGTAAAAGCCAGTATTATTAATGCCGGAGACGGTGCACACGAGCATCCTACCCAGGCGCTTTTAGACAGCTACTCTATTAAAGAGCGTCTTGGTGAAGTGAAAGGTAAAAAAGTAGTGATTGTTGGTGATATTCTGCATAGTAGGGTAGCGCTTTCAAATATTTTTGCCCTTAAACTCCAGGGAGCCGAAGTTAAGGTTTGTGGACCTAAAACTTTATTGCCAAAACATATTGAATCTTTAGGTGTGGGCGTAGAGACCGATCTTAGAAAGGCCCTGGAGTGGTGTGATGTGGCAAATATGCTTAGAGTTCAAAACGAGCGTATGGATATTAGTTATTTTCCCAGTACCAGGGAATACGCGCAGCAATTTCAGCTAAATAAAAAAATACTGGAAAGCCTGAATAAAGAAATAGTAATAATGCACCCGGGACCAATTAATCGCGGAGTAGAAATTACCAGCGATGTTGCCGATGCCGAAAATGCGATTATTTTAGACCAGGTACAAAATGGAGTAGCCGTTAGAATGGCAGTGATTTATTTATTAGCTTCAAAGATAAACCACTAAAAGGCTTTAATTCCTTAACTTTAAATTTCAAAGAACCACGCTATGAAGATTTCAGAAAAAGAGAATTATATTTTAATAGAACCTTTAGAAGCTCCGGTTGTAGATTTTGTTTCGTTACTTACACAAAGACACACCGAGTTTGAAAATAATAATGTGGCTGTAAACTTGCTTGCTTATCACCAAATTCAAAAAGATGAAGTGATGGGATTTTTAGAAATTGCCACTACACACCAAATGAATAATAAATCTTTTGTTTTAATAAGTAATGCAGTTACTATAGATGAACTACCTGAAGAAATTGTGGTAGTGCCCTCTTTACGGGAAGCTGAAGATCTTATTCAAATGGACGAAATTCAACGGGATTTAGGGGTTTAATTTTTACTGAATGAAGCTCAATATTCTTGGCTGTTACGCTGCTACTCCCCGTAGTTTCACTAATCCCACTTCTCAGGTGTTGGAAATTAAGAACGAATTGTTTTTAATTGATTGTGGCGAAGGGACGCAGGTACAACTAAGGCGGAATAAAATTAAATTTTCCAGGATAAAACGCGTCTTTATTTCACATCTTCACGGGGATCATTGTTACGGGCTTGTTGGGCTTATTTCTACCTTTAGATTGTTGAACCGGGAAACCGAATTACACGTTTACGGGCCAAAAGGAATAAAAGAGATTATAACATTACAGCTAAAACTTTCTAATTCCTGGACTAATTACCCGCTTTACTTCCATGAATTGAGCAGTAAGAAACCACAGCTTATTTATGAAAATGAAAAGCTAAGTGTAGAAACTATCCCTTTAATTCATAGAATTTATACCAATGGTTTTTTGTTTAAAGAAAAACCCGGGGACCGGAAATTGCTTATCAATAAAGCGGTTGAATATAATATTGATGTTTCCCTTTATAAAAGTTTAAAGAAAGGAAAAGATGTAACTTCTGAAAACGGTGAATTGGTTCTTAATCATTTAGTAACCGCCCCACCTGAACCTACAAAAAGTTACGCCTATTGTAGTGATACCGCTTTTAATCAGAACATGATTCCACAGATAAGCGGTGCAACGGTTTTATATCACGAATCTACTTTTCTTGAAGATAAAGCAGAACTGGCTTTTCCCACCAAACATAGTACGGCTAAAGAAGCTGCCCAAATTGCTAAAGAAGCAGGGGTGCAAAAACTAATTCTTGGCCATTATTCTACCCGATATTCTAATATCAATTTATTTAGAGAAGAAGCTGCAAGTATTTTTCCCGAGGTGGATCTTGCCGATGATGGGAAGGTTTTTATCTTTGAATAACACTTTTCCTTACATTTTCCTACATTTTAAATTTTCTGAATTCCTAATAATTTCATTTTTAGTAGGATAAAACTTACTATTTATGTTAAAATTAAAATAAAATCGATGAACTGCATTTTAACATATGTTTTTAGTCGATAAAAAGTGTACTTTTAACTTCCTAGTCTAACTTACTGAACTATGAGAAAAAGTACCTTTAGGTTTGCAATACTTCTTTTGCTCTCTATATCAACGATTTCCTGCGCAAAGGAAAGCATCGAAGATGAAGTGAATTCCTACAATCATACCGCAGAAGAAATTGTTAATTTTAATTATTCTGAAATAGAAAGTAGTATTCTTGAATTAGTTAATGCACACCGTAAAAGCCTGGAACTAGAACCTCTTAAACCAATTGCTGAAGTTTCTTTAGAAGCCGAATCTCATAATTATTATATGCTTGAAGTTGGAAAGGTAAGTCACGATAATTTTGGTGCACGTTACGAAAATCTGGTGGAGGCTGTTGGAGCAAAATCTGTAAGTGAAAATGTTGGATTTGGCTACCGTACTGCAGAAGCAGTGGTAAATGCCTGGTTAAATAGTGATGGCCACAAGAAGAATATTGAAGGAAACCATTCTCACTTTGGAGTATCTGTGGTAGATGATGCAGAAGGCCGCAATTATTTCACCAATATCTTTATAAGAAAGTAATATTTGTTTTTCATAGATTGATTAAGGAAAAAAGGTTCAGCGTTTTGCTGAACCTTTTTTAATTTTATTTACTTCAAAAAAATTAATCCATCTTAACCACGCTAAACATAGAGCGGCGATTAAGCTGGTGCTGCTTACTGGAACAGCGGTCACAGTCTATGGCGGGTTTACGTTCTCCAAAAGCCTGTTTTTGAAGTCTCTCTCCACTTACACCTTCAGCAATTAAATAATCACGAGTGGCTTTGGCCCGTCTTTCGGCTAGAGCATCGTTATAAATATCACTTCCACGTTTATCGGTATGGGAACCAATTTCTATCACCAAATCTGGATATTCTTCTTTCATTAATTTTACCAGTTTATCCAGTTCTTTTGCGGCATCTGCTCTAATATTACTTTTATCAAAATCGAAATAAATATTATTTATTTCCGCAAGATATTCCACATCGGCAATCGGTTGGAGTGCGATATTATAGATTAATTCTTCCGAATCTTCCATATTGCGCGTATCCAGAGTGTCAATAAAATTTTGATATTCAATTTGCTTTGCTTCCAAGGGAAGATCTATATTTCTATTTACCGTGGTTTGGTAATCTCCATCTTCATTAGATTCCAAAAAAGCAACTTCTTCATTATTTTTATTAAAAAGTCTTATGGTAGCCCGGGGAATAGGGTTTCCATTTACAGCATCGGTAACCTTGCCTTTTAATACCAGGGGAAGCAATTGATTAAAGCTATAAATGTTATCTGTACCCTCACGATTTGATGCTATAAACCCCGCATTAACGCCGTTTTCTTCAAAATAACTAAAATCATCTAAATTACTGTTGATGGTTTCTCCGAGGTTTTGAATTTCAATATTTGCAGCGTTTAAATCTGTCTTAAAAATATCGGCTAAACCGTAACCGCCGTGACCGGTAGAAGAGAAGTTGAGCACATTTTCTTTATCTATAAAGGGAAAAGTTTCATCTTCAGGCGTATTAATTTCACTTCCTAAATTTTCAGGGACTCCAAAAGTATTATTTCCAGTTATAGAAACTTTATAAAGATCGGTGCCGCCCTGGCCACCGGGCATATTAGAAGCAAAATAAAGTGTTTTTCCATCGTGAGAAACCGTTGGGTGCCCCACAGAATAATTATCACTATTAAAAGGTAATTCCTGAATATTCATCCAATTATTTCCAGATTTTTGAGCCGAATAGATCTTTAAATGATTAGTAGCTTCTTTATCTCTTTTTCCTTCCTTATTATTGAAATAATTATTTCGGGTAAAATATAAAGTTTCCCCATTTGGGCTAAAACTTATTGGGCCATCGTGTAATTTGGTATTAATTTCTCCTGAAATAGGAGAGACCTCACCATTGGAATTTAATTTATAAATATCTAAGAAAGGTTCCTCGTTCCAAGAATATTCTTTTTCTGAATTCTTTGAATTTCGAGCTGAAATAAGATAGGTTTCACCCTTATATTTTACAGCGCCAAAATCACTAAATTCTGAATTAAAATCACTTTTCTGAAGTTTGTAGGTGGTTTGGATTGCAGAGTTTGTCTTGTTCAGTATTTTATTCGCTTCAGCTGAAGATTCGCCGCGACTTTCAAAATATTTCTGCAGCCATTCCCGGGACTCTTCATATCTCTTCGCTCCGCGCAAGGCCTGGGCGTATTCGTAATAATATTCCGCAGAAATATTTGTAGAATCTTCTAAAACATCTTCATAATAAAAAACAGCGTTTTCGGGACTTCTTAATTTCATATAAGTGTCGGCGAGTTTTAACCTGTTGTCCTTGAGGTTATATTCGTTTGCTATAAGTTCTTTGTAAACATCTACGGCTTCTGTATAAGCAAAATTGCTATATAGCTTATCGGCTTTTTTTTGTTTACCATATTGTGCCTGCAGGTTTATGCTAAACACTAAGAATAATAGAATTAAATAGTATTGTTTTTTCATAATCGGCGGCATTTATATTAAAAGAATCGGGGAGATTTGTACCTGGTTTTTTGAAATCTGAATTCGTAAATTAACAGGATTTCGTGTGAACCAGAAGTGTATGGCCTTATATCAGAAATTGAATATTCGTAAGCATAACCTGCTCTAAAACCATCAAAAAGTTCTACATCCAGGAAAGCTCCCAAAGCATCATCTATTCGCCAGTTGGCGCCCAGGTAAAATTTCTCATTAAAAATCATTGTTCCCGAAAAATCTACGGAAAGCGGTGAACCGCTGGTCATTTTTAATAAGGATGTGGGTCTAAATTTTAGATTTTCGTTCAGGTCAAAAACATAACCCCCGGTTAAATAATAATGAATCTGCTCCATAGCCAGGAATTCATTATACTCGTGGTTGTTATTGTTAATCAATTTTGGTGCAGAAGCTCCTATATACCAGTTTTGCGCTGAGAGATAGAATCCTATCCCAAAATTTGGTGTCCATTTATTAAACTGGTCTTCAAAAAAGGGATCGTTTAGAACCTGCTGGTCATTAAATAATTCTTCATCTAAATTGTAATAACTCATCCCGGCTTTTAATCCCATTGCCAAAGAAATATTATTGTTGAAATCTAAACGATAAGCGAAATCACCATAAGCATAAGTATAATTCTCGTATCCGGTTTTATCATTAATTACCGAAAGTCCAAGACCAACTTTATCGTTTGTAAGCGGAGAATGCACCGAAAGGGTTTGGGTATTTGGCGCCCCGCTTACACCGGCCCATTGATTTCGGTTTAAAGCAGTTATAGAAAAGCCAACCCGGCTCCCGGCATATGCGGGGTTTATAGAAATGGTATTGTACATATATTGGGTGAATTGCGGTAATTGCTGGGCTAAAGCCGAAACCGAAAACATAAGACAAAATATGAGTAGATATATATTTTTCATGTTCTTTCTTTTTTATTTTGTTCCTAAATAGATGTAACCTTGAATAGGG
Source organism: Salegentibacter sp. UBA1130 (assembly GCF_002311535.1). Classification (NCBI taxonomy): domain Bacteria; kingdom Pseudomonadati; phylum Bacteroidota; class Flavobacteriia; order Flavobacteriales; family Flavobacteriaceae; genus Salegentibacter; species Salegentibacter sp. UBA1130. The sequence goes on from NZ_DCAP01000023.1 coordinate 35,379, forward strand.
GCAAATCCACTATTTCTAATTTCCAGGATATAGAAGTAAGTTCCTGATGGCAACTGATTTGAACTGGTTATGGAATTTGTTGAATATCCATCCCAATCGTTTTGATAGTTAATAGCTTCGTAAACTTTACTTCCCCAACGGTTAAAGATCTTTACATCGTAAGTGAAGCCACATTCGCTGGCAAAATCTATACTGAAATAATCATTATGGTTATCGTTATTAGGTGTTACCGCTTTAGAAATACTGGATTGAATATCTTCTAGGCTACAAGGTAGAACCACACAATCATCATTGATAGATACTGTAACTTCTGTAGTAGAATTACAAATACCATTGTTTAACTGATAATTAAAAGTATAGGTACCAACCTGAAGCAAAGCAGGATTAATAGTTCCCTGATTTAGTGCCCCGGTATTTTCTGGATCTACCCAGGTTCCAGAGGTGTCGTAGTCTCCCTGCAGCAGTTCAAATAAATCGAAAGTGATATCTTCAGTACAAAGGCTTATCGTGCTGGTTTCAATTTCGCTTGCTACAGGATCTTCTAAAGTTACCACGGTAGCTTCTGAAATTTGATCAAATTCATCCCTTGCCGTTATTGAATAAGTTCCCGGCTCAAGCGCTGTAAATTCATCTACTGCATAATAATTTTCTCCATCAATGCTATAGGTAAGTCCGTTTTCAATATTAATCAGGATTACCCCAGTTGGTGTAACACAATCTGGCTGTATTAAATCAACTTGTGGAGCATCTGGTGCTGGAGGAATTTCTTGTAAATCTTCTTCTACAATAACTGTGAAGGAACAGTTAGCAGAATTTCCTGCAGCATCGGTAACTTTATATGTCACGATAGTTTCTCCTATAGGAAATTCTTCTCCAGACGCATAACCTTCTATTAGTTCAATACTGGTTTCTGAGCAATTATCTGAACCGGTAATGGCTTCATAATTTACCACTACGCTGCCAGTTCCGAATTCAACGTTTAAGGTAATATCTTCCGGACAGGAGATTTTGGGAGATTCTTTATCTATCACGGTCACTGTAAAGCTGGAATTAGCTGAATTTCCATTAATATCGGTAGCGGTATAGGTGACTGTAGTTTGACCTATAGGAAATTCAGATCCTGGAGCCAAACCTTTAGTAAGGACTATACTTTCTAATCCACAATCATCGCTTGCCGACGGAATATCATATTCCACAATCGCACCACATAAATCGGGATCGGTATTTACAGTGATATCATTTTTATCTACAATTACCGGGGCTTGATCATCAATTACCGTTACAATAAAGCTACAGCTGGTTGTATTTCCTGCGGAATCAGAAGCAGTAAAAGTTATAGTTGTAGTGCCCACCGGAAATACCTCTCCTGAAGACGGGCCAGCGGTTTGTTCTACGGTAACATCCCCGGAATTATCAAAACCTTCAGGAGTTTCAAATTCCACTACCGCAGCACATAGACGGGCATCAATATCTTTTGAAATATCTAACGGACATTCTAAAGAAGGATCTTCTGTATCTTCAATAGTTATATCAAAGCTACATTTGCTGGTATTTCCTGAACCATCTGTTGCCGTAAAAGTTACTGTGGTTGTTCCAATAGGAAATTGAGAACCGGAAATAGGTCCGCCGGTTTGTTCTACAATCACTTCACAATTATCGGTTGCTAAAGGAAATTCGAAATTCACTGTAGCAAAATCAACATTGGTTTCAGAACTAAAAATCATATTTTCAGGACATTCAATTGAAGGTGCCTGGTTATCAGTTACCGTTACCGTTTGTATAACCGGCTCAGCCTGATTTCCATTTTCATCGGTAGCTGTCCAGGTGATGCTCGTAGTTCCCACCGGATATTCAGCATCAAGATCCTGGTTATCATCGCGAGTTCCAATTACATTTCCTACGGAACAGTTATCCTTAGCTTCCGGAGCATTGATGCTTATCATTGCGCCACAAGTGTCTGCATCGGTAATGTTATTTATAGTTTCCACTTCAGCAATTACCGGAGCCTGGTTATCTTCAACATTTACAATTTGTATAACTGGCACAGCTTCGTTTCTATTTCCGTCAGTTGCTGTCCAGGTAATGATAGTTGTTCCTACCGGATATTCAGCATCAAGAGCCTGATTATCATCCCGGGTTCCATTTACATTTCCTACGGAACAGTTATCAGTAGCTTGCGGAGCATTGATGCTTATCATTGCGCCACAAGTATCTGCATCGGTACTGGTATTTATAGTTTCCACTTCAGCAATTATCGGAGCCTGGTTATCAATTACAATAATGGTTTGAGTACAGGTAGTTATATTTCCAGACTTATCGCTTACCGTCCAGGTTACGATTGTTTCTCCAGGTTCAAATACTTCCGGAGCATCGTTGGTTATACTTAATTCTGAATCACAATTATCTTCGGCAACAAGATCTCCAAGTTCAAGATTAGAAGCAGAACACATTCCCTCGTCTGCATTTACACTTGTTAAATCAGTAGGACATGAGATGATTACCGGTGCCTCTTCGTCTAGATCTGCTTCAACAATTATTTCTACAGTAGATTCGCAATCATTATTTTGAGCTACCAGGTAATAGGTTCCGGATGTCAAATTTGAAATGATCCCATTTTCGTAAGAATATTCATTTTCTTCGCTATCCTTTAAAATATAAGATAAACTTTCAGTAAGTTCAAACTCTATGATACCATTACTTTCGCCACAAGTTGTATTTGTAACCGAAGTAATAACTGGAGATTCCGGACTTCCTGCGTTTTCTTCAATAATAATTGCTTCGGAAATTGCTTCGCAGTCTCCATTGCTAGACTGAACGAAATAAGTTCCTGCGACTAGATTGCTAAATTCTCCATTTTCGATGGTATTGTTTACAGCGTTTTGATTCTCATCAAGCAGGCTATATGTGATTCCCTGAACAGTAGTTACCGAAATCGCACCTGTAATATCTTCACAAGTTGGTTGTTGAGAAACAATTGCTTCTGGTTGCGCTGGAATTCCTTCGTTTTCTTCGATTACTAATACTTCAGAAATCGTTTCACAACCTCCATTTTTAGCTTTTACAAAATAAGTTCCGGCTGTTAGATCAAGGAATTCCCCTTTTTCGATAGAATTACTTAGTGCGTTTTGATTTTCATCAAGTAGAGTATAAGAAATTCCCGCTTCAGTAGTTACTGCAATTGTTCCAGTAATATCTTCGCAAGTTGGTTGCTGAGAAACAATGGCTTCTGGTTGCGCCGGACTTCCTTCATTTTCTTCA
>NZ_DCAP01000023.1:38689-39339 GCF_002311535.1 Salegentibacter sp. UBA1130
CAATCACAATTGCTTCAGAAATCGCTTCGCAATCTCCATTGCTGGCTTGTACAAAATAAGTTCCAGCAGTTAAATCAAGGAATTCCGCGTTTTCAATAGAGCTATTTAATTCATTTTGATTTTCATCTAAAAGAGTATAAGTAATTCCGTCATCAGTAATTACTGAAACCGTTCCTGTAATATCTTTGCAAGTTGGTTGCTGAGAAACAATGGCTTCTGGTTGCGCCGGACTTCCTTCATTTTCTTCAATCACAATTGCTTCCGAAACAGTTTCACAATCTCCATTGCTCGCTTTTACGAAATAGGTTCCAGCCGCTAAACCACTGAATTCAGCGTTTTCTATTGAGTTGCTTAATTCGTTTTCATTTTCATCAAGTAGGGTATAATTAATTCCGTCATCAGTAGTTACTGAAATCGCTCCTGTAATATCTTCGCAAGTTGGTTGTTGAGAAACAATGGCTTCTGGTTGCGCGGGACTTTCCAGGTTTTCTTCAATTACCAAAGCTTCCGAAATAGCTTCGCAATCTCCATTGCTGGCTTGTACAAAATAAGTTCCAGCAGTTAAATCAAGGAATTCCGCGTTTTCAATAGTATTGTTTAGAGCGTTTTGATTTGAATTTAAAAGTGTATAAGAAATTCCGTCAACAGTA
>NZ_DCAP01000023.1:39616-71419 GCF_002311535.1 Salegentibacter sp. UBA1130
AAGTTGGTTGCTGAGAAACAATGGTTTCTGGTTGCGCGGGATTTCCTTTGTTTTCTTCGATAATTATATCCTTAGAGGGCTGGGAGATACACTCATCTTCATTTTGAGCATATATCACGTAAGTTCCAGGAGAAAGCTCTTCAAAAATGTTTGACTCCTGAAAAATTTCGCCATCCAGACTGTACATATATCCCTCAGTAGCATTTACCGTAATCTTTCCCGTTTCAAGATTACAGGTGGGTTGAGTTACTACTATGGTTTCAGGAGTTTCTGCTATGGCTGGTGCAGGTAGAACTTCAAAACTATTGGTTGTAAAAACACATTCATTTAAAGCAACTGATAGGGTATAAACCCCTGGAGATAATGAACTAGTAGCATTCTTTAACTCAAGATTGCCTGTAGTTGAATTCAGTTCATATATATAATCTGTATTAAAATTGGTGATTGTCAATACTCCATTTTCATTCTCACAGGTGGGATCTTTTTTAGTAAAAACAGGCTCCAGTTGTGTTTTAATATTTTCTAACGTAAGCGATTGTTGAACATCTATATTTCCACATTCATAAGTAATTCTGAAGATTCGCTGATAAACCGCAGGAGATTGTTGTTGTAAAAAATCCTTATAGCTTATACTTTCAATCTCTTCAGTAAAAGAAATGCTTCCACCTAAATCTGTAAATACTTGCTGAGAAATAGTGGTAAATTCATTTGACAAGGCCGGAATGGAGTCGTCTGTAAAATCGTTATCACAAGTTTGAATTGTTTGATTTTGTGGTGCGGTAATTTCCGGTTCTCCTATTACAGAAATCTTAATGGGAGCTCTGTTGGGACTTATACAGCTTGCCGATTCTCCTTCAGCAACGTAATAGATGAATTCACCAGACTGCGAAGTAGATGGAATAATTTGAATTTCGGGTGAAGTATCTTCTTCGCTGGTATAGTAATATAAATTGAAATCGGGATTACTGGGTACAGCTGTTAATGGATCGGCTTCATCGTTCAGACAATAAGTGATTGATTCAGTTTCAGGTACCGAAGCTATAGTTGTAATTTCTATAGTAAAGGGTATTGCGCAATTCTGGGTTCCCGGGATTACCGCATAATATTCACCCGAATTATTTGGAATGGGATTATTGGTAGTATACTCGGTACTATTATTAGTTACCGGAGATTCGTTAAAGAATCTTGTTCCGTTAGGAAACCCAGAATTAATTTCAGCAATACCTATTGGTTCTTCTCTATTACAATAAACAAATTTCCTGGCTTCATCTGAATTTTGGCAATTTTCAGCTCGAAAATTGGTAGCGTCTATGGCTACTTCAAAAGGAGTAGTAATAGGTTCACCCTGGCAGGTTCCTTCGGTTTCATATCCCTGAATAAGGTCTTTGTTTTGAAAAGTAGTACCGGTTATAGCTCCGCGACCACTAATATTTCCATTAAATCTTATAAGATCAAAACCCGGGCAGATATTGGAAAGAATAGTACAATTCTTAGTTACCCCAAATTTTATAGTGAGATCGGCTAAAACATCATTGGTACTGTTGGCTAGCGGTAATTCATCTATTTCCCAAACTATAGATCCGGTTGCACCTAAAGTGGGATCAAAATATACTTCATTATTTTGCGGACTGGGAGAGAAATAAAAATTGGTTGAAAGACCATTAGGAAGATAATCGGCGTTATATGGAACCGGAATTACCACTTTTACGTCTTCTACATTCTCGGTCCCTTTATTTTTTAATTTAACCTTATAGCTTAATTCGTCACCGGGTACTGCATTATATGGTGGATTGCCCGCTATATTTCCATTTATTGCGCTTAAAGAGGAAATCCCTTCAATTTCAGGAATGTAAGCGTCTACAGACATGGCAATTGAAAAAATGGAATAGGTGTCCTGGGTAGAACCATACCTAAAGGTGGTACTGGTTTGGTTATTATCTATAACTGAATTCCCCGCATTTGGAATATTGAACATGCTAATGTCTATTCCGGTATTATTAGTATAATTTGGTGTTCTTGAAGAACCATTATTTTGAATAGAAGAATTGAAGAAATTATTAGTAGTGTTTTGTTCGTGAGAAAGACTTAACCAGGCATTATTACTATTCTTTTTTATCTGAAAATAATCTCCTGAAATTCCTACATCACCCTCGCCGGCCATTATTCCCATTTTCATATTTACGGGGCCAGATTGCGCGGTATTAAATCCCGAAACAGGAAGTTCATAATGTGCCACAACATTCCCTTCAACATGAGCATAGCCATCAAAAACGGTAACATCCCTCCAATCCATTTGTGAATTTTCATAGATCACAATCATTCCCCATCCGCCGTAAAAACCGGTAGTACCACCGTTACCTTCAGTTAGTTCTATATCGGCAACCCAATATTCCCCCGTACCATTATTTTTCACTAAATCGGTTACTTCTACATAAGCAGCATACATATCTGATGGTCCAGGGAAAAGAATATCATTAACATTTGCGCTAATAGTTTGATAAGCGGAGTTATTTGGACCTTTTACTTTGATGTTTCTTTTAGCATTGGTCTTTCCAGAATTATTGGTACGCCCAGACCAATAAAGTCCGGCATAAATTATATTAGAGCACTCAGGATTTGCTCCATTTTCGTTTGAAAATTCAAGAACAGCTGCAGAAGAGTTTTTGGTGGAAGACTCGTTGTCTTCGTCTACAAATTGCATTAAATTGTTACTGTTATTTGTATTTTCCCCATAGGAAAAAAGGCTAAGATTGGTGTTGCCAATCATAGTGAAGTCTCCCTTAATATTATAGATCTTTTTTGATGTAGAATATTGGGAAGTTCGTTGCTTAAATTCCTTATATACCTGTGCGTTAACAGCCGTATTGAAAAATAAAACGGTAAATGTTATCAACACGAATCTTATAGCGGTAAACTGATTTCTAAAGTAGTTTTTTTTCATATTCCTGAAATTTATGAGGGCAATATTTATTGCTCTGTAGTAGTTCTGTAAAGAACTTTTACGTTAGAAGTATTTTTTAGCATATCCTGAATATTAGATACACTACATTCAAAATCACATTCAATTAAAACATATTTTAAAGCAGTACTTTTAATAGAACTTAGATCTAAACTTGTATATAAATTGTTTGAGGAATGCTTAATTAGAATTAAAACAACACTTTGCAATTCGGTTTTAATCTTGGAGATATTTGATAAATAATTAGAGGGTACAATTACCAGTTTTGGCGCTCCATCTCCCATTTTGGCGTGCTCATTTTCCTGAACAACTATTAGCGGATTTAATTCGAAAACTAGATTCTTAAGATTTTCTATTTCCCCAGAGTCAAAATTTTGTTGATTTCGGGTTGGAGTAGATTGTTCTCCTATTAATTGGTCAAAATTGGTAATCGAGTAATTTTCCTGCGCATTGCCAATAAAAGTATTAGCAAACAATACAAGGATTAGGAGTTTAAAGAGTGAATTCATTTTCATAATTCTATAGTTCTGTTTCCCGTTTTTCAAGGGAAAAATTATTTTAAATTTTGGCATAAAAAGGTCACTGATCCTTAGGGGAAGGATCAAACAAGGGTAGTTTTTTAAAATATTTAAGAATGTGAGATTTACATTTTGAAAACTTTTGGGGTAAGTTTTAATAGGAAAGTATGGGGGATGACCTATTTTAAATGTTAATCTTAGGATAAAATTACAGTGAATAATCTTTAAAAGACCAAATTGTCTTTTTTTTTAGATTAAAACCTATTTATTTTCGGTGAATGGTAATATTGAAGTAAAAAATACGGGAAATCAGGTGGTTAATATTTCAAATAAACGTTTTTAGCCATTGTTTAAAAGAATTTACAACTGCAGAAAAACCTTAGGTTTAAACATAAAAAAACCACCGAATAAGGTGGTTAATTATAAAAAAAGTTGAGGTAATTAATTAGTTTTGTTCATACATTAAAATTCTATGTTGTTCCCCTTCTATTAAAGGGTGTTCTTGCAGGTCTATTTCATAGATAAAACCTTCTTCTATAGTTGTAAAAATATCATATTCGTCCTGTACCGTATAACCTAATTCCTGCCTTGCATAATCTATCCAGGTTTGGTAAGTAGGGACATCCATTTTATTTTTATTAGAAATAACCGTTAAAAAGTCGTCTTGAATTTCTATAGTATAACGAGCACTTTTACCGTTTTTACTGGTTTTTTGATCTATCCAATTCCCTTCATCCATTTTTGAAATTTGAAGTTCACTTAAATTTTGAGGGTTAAAATCTACAGCATAAACTACGTGATTTCTGGTATAGCTATCTGGATTTGTCATTCCAGCGGTACAGCTTCCTAAACTTATAGCAAGAATAATAAGAGAAGCCTTAGTGAGTATTTGATTTTTAAATTGGAAAAAATTCTTATAAAAATTCATTTGCAATTTAATTTTAGTTCAATTTAATAATGGCGATTAGTTAAATGTTTTGAACAAAATTAAGCGATATCACTCTTTATATGTATTATTATTAATGTTTTTAGTTATATCGCATTATTATTAGATAAAATGTAATGGAATGCATTTCGTCGGTGTTTTTGGTCGAACTTATTTGCAGAACATAGAAATGAGTGCAGTTCGTCTATATTTAGTTCTTTTTTCTATTTGCATTTCAACTATAAAAAGCAGAATCTTATCTCAAAATTTTTCCGGCTTCAGCCTAAAACTTGTAAATTGCAGCAAAGCAAAACACAATGCAAAAGAGCCTTGATGATTACCGAAAAAGCTATGGAAAAAGCGAACTTTTAGAAGATAATGTCCCGTCTTTTCCACTGCCGCTTTTTACCGCCTGGTTTGAGGAGGCGGAAGAGCATCCTGAAATAGCAGAAGTAAATGCTATGAGTCTCGCCACCTGTGGAATAGAAGGATTTCCAAAAAATCGTATAGTACTTTTAAAGTCTTTTGGTGAAATGGGTTTCAGTTTTTATACTAATTATAATTCTGAAAAAGCCCGGGATATTGAAGAAAATCCAAGAGTTTGTTTATCCTTTTTCTGGCCACCATTAGAACGGCAGGTAATTATTAAAGGTGTTGCAATGAAAACTACCGAAGAAGAATCTGCAGCTTATTTTGGTTCCAGACCCCGGGGAAGTCAATTAGGCGCCTGGGCTTCTAACCAAAGTAATGTTTTAAGCTCCCGCGAAGAACTGGAAGAACAGTTAAAAGAAATTGAAGAAAGATATCAAAATAAAGATGTAGATAAACCACCTCACTGGGGCGGTTATCTGGTAACCCCCAGAAGTTTTGAATTCTGGCAGGGTAGAAATAACCGTTTGCACGATAGGATAATCTATGAATTTATAGAACAGGATACCTGGGAACGTAACCGTTTAGCACCTTAAAATTGAAATTATGAAACGATTAATTCTAGTGAGACACGGCAAATCGTCCTGGGGAAATAATTTACCAGATGAAAAAAGACCGCTTAAGAAACGTGCTTATAACGATGCTGAGGTAGTTTTGAAAACCTTTAAGGAATTTCAAAGTGGAAATTTAACTTTATGGAGCAGTCACGCAGTTAGGGCAAACACCACGGCAAATCTTTTTAAAGACGAAATGGAAATACCCGATGATAGATTCACCGTAAAAAAAGAACTTTATACGTTTGATGAAAGTCAATTACTCTCTGTAATTAAAACCTGCCCCGATAATGTAGAAAAACTCATGGTATTTGGGCATAATCCCGCAATGACGGGTTTGGTTAATCGGTTAGGCGATAAACCTATAGACAATTTACCTACTACAGGACTTTGTGTAATAGATTTTGATTTAAATTCCTGGAAAGACATTGAAACCGGTAAAACTTTACTACAATTATTCCCCAAAAACTTACGCTAATTTATGCCGCAAAGAAAATATTTAAACAGGGAACTCAGCTGGTTACAATTTAATGCCCGGGTTTTACAGGAAGCCGAAGATGAAACTGTTCCACTTATAGAACGATTAAGATTTCTGGGAATTTTCTCTAATAATTTAGACGAATTTTTTAAAGTAAGGTATGCTACCGTAAAAAGAATTGACCTGGCAGGAAAAGCAGGAAAAAGCGTTCTGGGCGGAATTAAAGCCAGCAAACTACTTGAAGAAATTACCCAAATAGTAATTGAACAACAAGCCGAAAGCCTTAAGATTTTAGACGATATTCAGCATCAGTTAAAAGATTATAATATTCATATTATTAATGAGAAACAGGTTTCTGCTACGCAGCAAAAATTCATTAAAAACTTTTTCCTTTCCAAAGTAAGTCCGGCCCTTGTAACTATAATTCTTAATGATCTTCCTGAAATTCCAAGTTTAAAAGACAGTGCAGCCTATTTAGCCGTAAAGATGGTGATGAAAGAGGAAAAGCCTCAAAAAGGAATTTCAAAAGTGCTGGATAAAACCGAAAAAGACCGCAAATATGTTCTAATTGAAATTCCTCGAAGCATAGAACGCTTCGTAGTGCTTCCAGAAGAAAATGGGAAGCAGTATATAATCCTGTTAGACGATTTAATTCGATATAACCTGGGTACAATTTTTAATATTTTTGAATACGAAAGTATTTCGGCACATATGATAAAGATTACTCGGGATGCCGAGTTGGACATAGACAGTGACCTGAGTAAAAGTTTTATTGAAAAGATTTCCAGTAGTGTAAAAGATAGAATTAAGGGGGAGCCGGTAAGATTTGTTTACGATATGAACATTGCCGATGATACTTTGTCTTATTTAATGAATAAAATGGGCATAGAATCTACCGATAGTATTATTCCCGGTGGGCGTTACCATAATAGGCGTGATTATATGAATTTTCCCAGTCTTGGCCGTGAAGATTTACTTTATAAACCTATAGAGCCTTTGCCAATTCCTGGGCTTATATTACAAACCAGTTTGTTTGGAAGTATTGCCAGGAAAGATTATCTATTGTATGCACCATACCAAAGTTTTGCCTATACTGTTAAGTTTTTAAGGGAAGCCGCCTTAGATCCAAAGGTGAAAACTATAAAAATCACTATTTACAGATTGGCAAAAATATCTCATATTGCCAGCTCTTTGATTAATGCTGTAAAAAATGGCAAAAAGGTAATTGTGCAAATTGAATTACGCGCTCGTTTTGATGAAGTTGCCAATATTCGCTATGCTGAACAAATGCAAGCAGAAGGGGTTCAGCTTATTTTTGGCGTGCCGGGTTTAAAAGTTCATTGTAAAGCCTGTGTAATAGAGCGGGAAGAAGAAGGTAAAACAAAGCGCTATGGCTTTATTAGTACCGGTAATTTTAACGAATCTACTTCTCGCATCTATACCGATTATACCTTATTCACCGCTCATCCCGAAATTTTGAAAGAAGTGAATAAAGTTTTCGACTTCTTTGAGATCAATTATAAAGTAAATAAATACAAACATTTAATAGTTTCTCCGCATTACAGCAGAAATACTTTTGTAGGCCTTATTCAAAAGGAGATTGAAAATGCCCGCGAAGGGAAACCTTCCGGCATTGCGCTTAAGCTTAATAGTCTTTCAGATTATCCTATGATAGATAAACTGTACCAGGCAAGCCAGGCCGGTGTGAAGATCAAGCTTATTGTACGTGGGGTTTGTTGTCTTATTCCCGGTGTAGAAGGTTTAAGCGAAAATATTGAAGCGATAAGTATTGTAGATAAATTCCTGGAGCATCCGCGGGTATTTATATTCAAAAATGGGGGAAATTCCAAGGTTTACATTTCTTCAGCAGATTGGATGACCAGAAACCTTGACCTTCGTGTGGAGATTTCCTGCCCAATTTATGATGAAGAAATTAAACAGGAAATTATTGAAACTTTTGATATTAGCTGGAACGATAATGTAAAAGCAAGGACAATTACCTCTAAGCACGATAATGCCTATAGAAACAGCAGTACAAAAAAACTGCGTTCCCAGTTTGAACTTTACGATTATTATTTAAAAAAATTACCCGGCACCAAACCGGAAAAGAATAAAAAAAATAGATAATTGGCCTCAACCTCAAATCTTTATAAACCTCACCTGGTGAGAAAATAGAAAAATTTTATCTCGTGATTACACAAAAAAACTACGCAGCTATAGATATAGGTTCCAACGCCGTAAGGCTGCTGGTTTCTACCATTACAGAACAAAAAGGTAGGGAAGAAACCGATTTTAGGAAAACCTCCCTGGTGAGGGTTCCTATTAGACTTGGAGAAGATGTATTTAAAGAAAGTATTATTTCTGAGAAGAATATAGAACGAATGGTAGATACCATGCAAGCTTTTAATCTTCTAATGAAATCTCACGGAATTGAAAAATATAAAGCCTGTGCTACCTCGGCTATGCGGGAAGCTAAAAATGGAGCAGAGGTTGTTGAAAAAATTAAAGCAAAAACAGGGGTAGAAATTGAAATTATAGACGGTAACCACGAAGCTGCAATAATTGCTGCTACAGATTTGCATGAACTTATTAAAAACGATTGTAATTATTTATATGTTGATGTTGGGGGCGGGAGCACTGAATATACTCTCTATAGTGGCGGAAAAACCGTGGCGTCAAGATCTTTTAAAATTGGTACTGTACGCCTTTTAAATAATTTAGTTGAAGATGGCACCTGGGAAGAGATGGAAAAATGGGTTAGGGAAACCACAAAGCCTTATAAGGATATAGATCTTATTGGTTCTGGTGGGAACATTAATAATATTTTTAAAACCAGCGGAAAAAAAGAAGGAAAACCCTTAAGCTTGGCATATATTAAAAAATACAATGAATTGCTAAATTCTTTAAGCTACGAGGAACGTGTTATGGACCTTAAACTAAAAAGTGACCGTGCAGATGTGATTATCCCGGCTTCTAAGATTTATTTAAGTTCTATGAAGTGGGCCAGAGCCGATAATATTTTCGTACCAAAAATAGGACTGGCCGATGGGATTATAAAATCACTTTACAACGGTAATAATAACTAAATACCAAAATTAAAACCCGGATAAATCTTTACTTATCCGGGTTTTTTATTTTTTCAATTAACCGTGAATGGTTTTATCTTTACTGAGGTCTTTCATTATTTCAGCTTCAAAATCGAGTAATTCTTCCCATTTTTTATCTACTTCTGCTCGCTCCCCATATTTTCTGGCAAACTTTAAAAACATTGTATAATGGTTGGCTTCACTAATCATTAATTTATGATAAAATTCAGCGAGTTCCTCATCTTTTAATTCTTCTGAAAGCAACCTGAAACGTTCACAGCTTCTGGCTTCAATTAATCCTGCGATTAAAAGCCTGTGAATTAACTGCGTGGTTCTGCTACCGCCTTTTGGAAAAAAACTAAGTAGTTTAATTACATATTCATCTTTTCTATCTCTTCCTAAAACAAATCCGCGTTTTAGCAACTGCTCGTGTACCATTTTAAAATGGCCCATTTCTTCCCTGGATAAAGCGATCATTTCATCTACCAATTCGGTATATTCTGGGAAAGAAACAATTAAGGAAATTGCTGTTGAAGCTGCTTTTTGTTCGCAATAAGCATGGTCTACAAGAATATCTTCAATATTTTTTTCGGCTATATTTGCCCAGCGCGGGTCTGTGGGAAGTTTTAGTCCTAGCATATCTATACGTCTAAATCAAATGTACTTCTAAGTTTATCTATTAAAGGATTTTTCTCCTTTAGTTTATTGTATTTTTCAATAGGAGTGAAGGCATATTTTTTTGCCGACTGCTCATTAACGTTAATTACCAACCTTATTTCGGTATTCTGAAGTTTTTGCTTCAGGTAAGACATCAATTTGTTTTGTTCCCGCTCCAGGTTAATCTTCATCGTTTCGTTGGGTAATTCTATAACAATTTGATTGTCTTCCTTGAGCTTGGGTAAATCGGTTTCAAGAATTGATGCGAGAATTTTCGAGCCCTGTTTTTTTATTCGTTTTACATAGTCATTCCAGGTGGCCTGCAATTGCGTTTCGCTGAATTCATTATTGAGCACCACGTTTTTTGTTGGAGCAGCTTCCTGTTGCCGCGCTTCTATTTCCCTTTTTTTCTGAATACTTTTTAAAGAAAGTCCTGAAACCTTTTCCTTTTTTATTTTAGGATCGGTTACCGGTTTTGGCTCTGGGGAAGGTGTAGCCGGTTTTTCCTGCTCTTCTTTGGCCTTTGGCACCATTGTCTCATCTGAATGATAATTGTCCTCTTTATCATCGGCACAGTGGCTATCTGGAGTTTTATTTTCTCCTGTAGGTAACTGACTTTCCTTTGGGGCTTCAGTTGCAGTTTCTCCGTGTTCATTCTCGCGCACTATACTTTTTTCTTCTGAAGAAAGCGCGTTAGGTTGTTTTTCAAAAACCGAAGCGGGAATTATTGACTGATCAAACTTTTTTTTTTCTCCATCAAAAGTGATAGAGGCAAGCTGCATTAGAGAAAGTTCAACCAATAAACGTTGGTTTTGGCTTGTTTTATATTTGAGATCGCACTCATTGGCCAGATCTATCGCTTTAATTAAAAATTGATGATCGGTTTTGGAAGCCTGCTCAAAATAGCGGGCTTTAGTTTGCTCTCCAACTTCTAAAAGCTGTATTGTTTTTTGATCCTTGCAGACTAAAAGATCCCTGAAATGCGAAGCCAAACCGCTAATAAAATGGTGACCGTCAAATCCGCTGGAAAGGATCTCATTGTAACTCAGTAGCAATTGCGGAATATTATTACTTAAAATAAGATCGGTAACCTTAATATAAGTATCGTAGTCGAGAACATTCAGGTTTTCTGTAACTGCCTGCCGGGTTAGATCTTTTCCGCTAAAACTAACAACCCTGTCGTAAATAGAAAGAGCATCCCGCATAGCACCATCGGCTTTTTGCGCAATAATATTTAATGCATCTTCCTCGGCATTTACACCTTCCTGTTGCGCTATATATCCCAAATAATTTTTAGCATCGCTTACCGTGATTCTTTTAAAATCGAAGATCTGGCACCGAGAAAGTATGGTGGGGATTATTTTATGTTTTTCAGTAGTAGCCAGAATAAAAATAGCGTGCTGGGGCGGTTCTTCTAAAGTTTTCAGAAAAGCATTAAAGGCTGACTGAGAGAGCATGTGCACCTCATCAATAATATATACTTTATACTTCCCAACTTGCGGCGGAATCCTAACCTGGTCTATCAAATTTCTGATATCGTCTACCGAGTTGTTAGAAGCGGCATCGAGTTCAAAAATATTAAAAGCAAAATCCTCATCGGGGCTTTGAGTACCATCGTGGTTAATCATTTTTGCCAGGATACGGGCGCAGGTGGTTTTTCCCACACCACGAGGTCCTGTAAATAGAAGGGCCTGGGCGAGGTGATTGTGTTCAATGGCGTTTTTTAAGGTATTTGTGATGGCTTGTTGCCCTACCACATCTTTAAAAGTTTGTGGGCGGTACTTACGAGCTGATACTATAAAATGTTCCATTGAAATTTATTGAACTACAAATATAAAAATAGCCTCCATAAGTTCTAAGGCAATCGCTTATATTTTTAAACAATTAAAGCTAAGAAATCAACATTTTTTTAATCACGAAACTTTCTAAAAAACTACCTTTGCACCAAGCAGGCCGCCTTATCGCCAACGAATTTATTCGATGGAGGAAATTCCGGACACCAAAGGGCGGCATAGTGGGTAACACCCATCGGTTCCGTTTCGGTTTTCCGAGGCGGGATCAGGACTAGTGCAACAGAAAGAATGTACAGGTAATGCTGTAGTGAAATCAGGTAAACTCTATGCGGTGCAATGCCATGTAAACCGGTGTTTGCAAGCGGCTCGCTTGCTACCGGAGGGTAGGCAGCTAAAGGTTTTTGGCAACAAAAACCGGAGATAAATGATAAGGGGAACCCCGGTTAACGGGAGGAACAGAATCCGGATTACAGGCCTGCTTTTTTATAATAATGTCTTTGCCCACGCCCGGGCTTCGTCCATATGGGAAAAGATATCAAAAGGAACCGGAGAAAATTGTTTTTCAAAATTAGCCACCTGTAAGGCTTCATATCGCTGACTTACTATAGCTATTCCCAATAAATTTTTCACGTCTTTTAATTCAAAATAAATCGTTGGATTTACATTGTAATTATTCTTCCGGTCTGATACATAAACAAAATCTGCACCTTCATAAACCTCATTGCATATTTTTAGAATTTGTTCTACGTGTTCAATTTCAAAAACTACATCGTCTTTTACTTCAGAAATAACTATCCCTTCATAAAAATTTAAAATAATATCAACAAGCTCAATCCTTTTTATCCTATCCGTCATACCATCAAATTTCTAAGCCCAACAGGGCTGTAATTCTTCAGCAGAAATTATTCTGCATTCTCAAAAAAACTAAAAACTGAACCTCCATAGCGACGCCCTTCTTTAAAGTTGGGAAGATCGGAAAGATCGGTGTGTTTAGAGTGTTCAATAATTAATTGACCATTTGGATTAAGTAGGTTTTTGTCGAAAACTAGTTCTGGAATTTTCAGGAATTTTTCTTTTTCAAAATCATAAGGTGGGTCGGCAAAAATAATATCTGCCTTTACAAAAGCTTTTTCAAGAAATTTAAAGACATCACTTTTAATAGTTGTAATATTTAAATCTAATTCCTGGGCTGTTTTTTTTATGAATTTCACGCAGTCAAAATTAGCATCAACAGCGGTTACTTCCTTGCTTCCGCGTGAAGCAAATTCATAGGCAATATTACCAGTTCCCGAAAAAAGATCAAGGATGCTTAATTGTGAAAACTGAAAATTATTATTCAGGATATTGAAAAGGGCTTCCTTAGACATATCGGTAGTAGGGCGTACTGGTAGCTTTTTTGGAGCCATCAATCTTTTTCCTTTATGTGTTCCTGAAATTATTCTCATTTAAATGACTTTAGTAATACATATTCTTCCAGCTGATTTAAGCCGGTAAGTTCTTTTTCCAGATTTAAGCTGAAATCGGTTTCCAAAAGTTCCACGTGCTTAATATAATCAAACGCGATTTTAAACAAAGGAGAAGCTTTGCTAATAGCTCCCAGCAATATCAGCCTGAATTTTTCCGGGTCTAAATTAAGTTGTTCAGCAGTGAAGAGAATATAATATAAAAAATCTTCTTTTTCGGTAAAACTGAAAGAATTACACAACAGGAGTTCACCATTTTCTATCAAAACCAGCTCAAACTGCTTATTTTTTATATGTGCAAACATTTGAGGACGCTCAGCTTTTGGTAATTTTAGCAAATTTTCGACTAAAACCGTGTTGAGATGCTGGTATTCAAATTCTCCAAATTTCTCAAAAAAGAAATTAATGATATTAGTATATGGAATATAAACATTAATAATCCCTGTATCCACAATTTCCTCGTGGGCAATGAAATCGGTTTTAAGAATTTTGGTGTTGAATTTTAAATAATCTGAAGCATTTTCTTCTTTAAATAAAGTTGCAGGAACCAAAGTGGCAAGTGCATTATCAAAAATAAGTTTTACTTGTGTGGCTTCAGCAATGCTTTTTTCTTCAGCATATATTTTTTGAATTTCTTCAAGCAGTTTCACAGGATCTACCTGTTGCGAAAAACGGATTTTCTTGAATTGTACCACTTTATTTTCAGCAGAATTTAGGGTACAAAAAGAAAGTCCATCCAGGGAAACCTGAATGGACAGTTCTAAATTTAATTGTTTTTTGCTGTTATTCGTCGCCATATTGGGTTGGCCAGTTTCCTTTTGTGTTAACCTCTTCCAGAGAGCCAACGTTAATGTAACGACCGTTAATATCGTCTACAGATTGTACCTGGTTTTGTTGCAAAATAAGCTCTTTATCTAAACCTTGCAATACAACACTTTTAGCTACTCTTGCTCTAAAAACCGGAATTTCTGAATTTCCTTTTGTAATTGTACCTGCATCCAGCTCAAATTTAGCATCTACATCATCAACCGGTACATTAATCATATTGGTATAACGCTCTTTATTTCCTTTAAATAATGAATCTTTAACAGAAACAAAACCAAGCGTATCAACAATTACTTTTTCAATATATTCGTCTACACCATACTGTTTTCTGTATTCCTCATCTAATACAGTAGTATCACGACGTTGGGTAATTGCAAATTCTGCAGTATCTAAAAATCCTACTAATTTATCAAAATCATCCTGGAAAGTCCCCACAATTTCTTTGTGAGCTAATTCTGCATTACGAATATCCTTTAAGTTTTCAACTACTTTGGCATAACGCTTTTCTTTAATTTTATTAAACTGAATTGGTTCGTAAACAGCATTAAAGGTAAGGTAGGCTAAACCAATAATAACCACCCAAAGAAGTAATTGAATTGCAAGTCTCATGCTTTCTAAATTTTGTTTTAAAATTACTAGTGTTTCACGACAAATCTACAATTTTTTTTTATTCGTAAAAGTTTCTTCCGTAAAAATCCATTCCTATCTTTGATTTTTGATAAATCTTCTATGGAAAATCTTGATGCTTCCAAATTTTATAAACTTCTTTTAAGCGATCTGGGTTTTACGGCTAAAGCAGGGCAGGATCTTGCTTTACAACAACTTTCCCGGTTTGTTTTAAACAATAATAAAGATGAACTTTTTGTGCTGAAAGGCTTTGCCGGAACTGGTAAAACCACGATTATCAGTACCCTGGTGAAAAATCTCTGGCAAATTAAAAAATCTGGAGTTTTATTGGCACCTACGGGAAGAGCGGCGAAAGTGATTTCTAATTATTCTAAAAAAGAAGCTTTTACCATTCACAAAAAGATCTATTTTCCGAAGAAAAGTGGCGGGAGCGGAGTACAATTTGTGCTTCAACCCAATAAACACAAAAACAGTATTTTTATTGTAGATGAAGCTTCAATGATCTCTGATACGCCTACAAATTCCAAATTAATGGAAAATGGAAGCTTGTTAGACGATCTTATTCAGTTTGTATATTCAGGGCATAATTGCCAGCTTATCTTAATTGGGGATACCGCACAGCTTCCACCGGTAAAGATGGAAATTAGCCCGGCACTGGAAGCTGAAAAACTTCAGTTTTCCTATAATAAAGAAGTGCATCATATTGAGTTAGACGAAGTGGTGAGGCAGGCTGAAGAAAGCGATATTTTGCTAAATGCCACTAAAATTAGGCAAAGCTTACAAGACGGTTTTTATGATAGTTTTCAGTTTGAAATCACTCCAAAAGCAGATGTAGTTAGATTACAGGATGGTTACGAAATTATGAATGCCATCGAGGAAAGTTATAATGAATTGGGAAACGAGGAAACCAGTCTTATTGTAAGATCTAATAAAAGGGCGAATTTGTATAACCAACAAATAAGGTCTAGAATTTTGTTCCAGGAAGAAGAAATTTCAGCCGGAGATTATCTTATGGTGGTAAAAAATAATTATTTCTGGATAAAGCCAAATTCTGAAGCCGGGTTCATAGCTAACGGAGATATTGTAAAAGTCCTGGAAATTTTCGGAATAAAAGAGCTTTACGGGTTCCGGTTTGCCGAAGTACAGGTGCAAATGGTAGATTATCCTAAAATGCGTCCTTTTGAAACCGTAGTGATGTTAGATACACTTACCAGCAATACGCCGTCACTTTCTTATGAAGAATCTAACCAACTGTACCAGGAAGTAATGAAAGATTATGAAGATGAAACTTCTAAATACAAGAAGTTTATGAAGGTGAAGAACAATAAGTTTTTTAATGCCTTACAAATAAAGTTTTCTTACGCGATGACTTGTCATAAATCTCAAGGTGGGCAATGGAACACCGTTTTTATAGAACAACCTTACCTGCCAGAGGGCGTTGGCAAAGAATATTTAAGATGGCTTTATACTGCTGTAACAAGAGCAACCAATAAACTTTACCTCATAGGATTTAAAGATGATTTTTTCGTAAATAAATAACTTTTTCACTTGCGTTAATTCAAATTTTAAAACTTAAATTTAACCTCCAAAAATTAATAATTTCCAATGAATAATCCGCTTAAAATAATCGCTATGATTCCCGCCCGTTATGAGGCCTCTCGGTTCCCGGGGAAACTTTTAAAAGACCTAAACGGAAAAACGGTAATCACCAGAACATACGAAGCTGCAAAAAAGACCGGACTTTTTGACGAAGTTTATGTGGTAACCGATAGCGATAAAATTTATGCTGAAATTAATAAAAACGGGGGCAATGCGATAAAAAGTAAGAAAGAACATGAATGCGGAAGCGACCGTATTGCTGAAGCAGTGCAGGATATGGATGTAGATATTGTTGTAAATGTACAGGGAGATGAACCATTTATAGATAAAGATAGTTTGGCTAAATTGCTAATTGTTTTTCGGGAAGATGATGCTTCTGCCATAGATCTTGCTTCATTAAAAACTGCCCTTTCAGAAAGTGATGAGATTACCAATGCCAATAATGTAAAGGTAATTACCAATAAGAATGATTTCGCGATGTATTTTTCAAGGTTTCCAATTCCTTATCCAAGAAATACCGATGCCCACGTCACTTATTTTAAGCATATAGGGATTTATGCTTTTAGAAAACAAGCAATTATAGATTTTTATAATTTACCAATGCTTTCTTTGGAATCTGCTGAAAAGATTGAGGCAATTCGATTCCTGGAATATGGGAAAAACATAAAAATGGTTGAAACTGAAATGCAAACCATTGGTATAGATACTCCTGAAGATCTTGAAAAAGCCAGGAAGATCTGGAACAATTAAATAATTAGCTTACGGCATCTTTATAAACTTTTAGAGCCCGTTCGCGGGCTTCTTTATGATCTACCATTTTTTCAGGATAATCATCAGACTCAAATTCTTCCACCCATTTTTTGATATATTTTTTATCCTTATCAAATTTATCAATCTGTGTAGTTGGGTTAAAAATTCTAAAGTAAGGAGCTGCATCTACACCACTTCCAGCAACCCATTGCCAGTTGCCAACATTCGAAGACATCTCATAATCCAGTAGTTTTTCAGCAAAATAAGCTTCGCCCCAGCGCCAATCAATGAGTAAATGTTTGCAAAGAAAACTTCCTACCAGCATTCTTACCCGATTATGCATAAAACCAGTTTTGTTTAATTGGCGCATTCCTGCGTCTACCAGTGGATAACCTGTGTTTCCTGTTTTCCACTTTTCAAATTCCTCTTCGTTATTGCGCCATTCAATACGGTCGTATTTCTTTTTAAAAGATTCAGTGGCAGTGTCTGGGTTGTGATACAAAACCTGCATAAAAAACTCCCTCCAGATCAATTCATTTAAAAAGGTTTTATTTGTTTCGGCATTAGCTTTTTTTACCATTTTTCTAGTACTTACAGTACCAAACCTAAGATGGGCGCCTAATCTAGAGGTACCATCTTTTCCGGGAATATTTCTGGTATTTTCATATTGCTGAATTAAAGTAGGCGTAACATCATAATCCGGTACTTTAATTTCTGAAGTTTTGAATCCAATATCACTTAAGCTTAAATTAGGCAACCTGGTATTTTGAATAAGATTATCCAGATATTGACTGGTATAATGAATTTTAAGATCCAGGGATTTGAAGTGCTCTTTCCAGGCCCTCATATAAGGGGTGTACACCACATAAGGATCGCCATCTTTCTTAAGCACTTCATCTTTTTCAAAAATAACCTGGTCCTTAAAAGTGTGAAATTCAATATTATTTTCAGAAAGCAGCTCGGCTATTTCCTTGTCTCTTTGGGTTGCGTAAGGTTCATAATCATGATTAGTGAATACATCAGCAATTTGATATTCCTTAATTAACTGCTGAAAAATTTCTTCTGGTTTGCCGTGATACATCGCGATAGAGCTGCTAAAATCATTTTGCAGTTCTTTTCGCATTTCTTGAAGCTGCTCGTGTATAAAAGTTACACGCGCATCATTTTTAGGTAATTTATCAAGGATTTCTGTATCAAAAATAAAAATTGGTAAAACCGGTTTATCAGATTTTAAAGCTTCGAGAAAACCTACGTTATCATCTAATCTCAAATCACGTCTAAACCAGAAAATATTCACTTCTTTACTCATTTACGAAATATTTAAAGTTGAAAGTCCGCCGTCTACCCCAATAATTTGTCCCGTGATCCAGCTGTTTTTATCGCTTAATAAAAAGGTAGCCGCGTTGGCGATATCTTTAGCGTTTCCAACCCTTTTAAGAGGATGCCTTTCACTCATTTTCTCTTTCTTAGAATCATTAGACAATAATTTTTCAGCTAGCGGAGTATCAGTTAAAGATGGAGCGATCACATTTACGCGAAGGCTGGGAGCATACTCTGCTGCCAGGGATTTTGCAAAACCTTCAATCGCACCTTTTGCCGCGGCAACGCTGGTATGGAAGGGCATTCCAACTTTAACGGCCACGGTACTAAAAAATACCAAACTTGCATTTTCGGCTTTCTTTAATTTCGGCATTACTCCCTGAACCACTTTAACTAAACTTAAGAAATTTAAGTTCATTTCTTTCTCAAAATCTTTATGCTTTAGCATTTTAAAAGGTTTCAGGTTAATGCTTCCGGGGCAATAAACCAGGCCGTGTATTTCTTCCGGCAACTCAAGATCTTCAATATTATCTTTTAAAACATCGAATTCTAAATGTTTAATATCATCGTTTAATTTACCTTTATTTCTAGAGGCAACAATTACATTATTTTCAGTAACCAGTTGATTGGCAATTTCAAGTCCGATTCCTGTAGAACCACCAATTAGTAAAATATTCTTTTTCATAATTTATTTTTTTGGGATTACGCTAAAATGTCCTGTTTGAGAGTGGAATTTTTGGTTTTACTTTCATCAAATTCACCAAAAAGTTCTACGAGTTTTTTCTGTCTGTAACCAAAAATTTCTTTCAGTTTAGGAGCTACGAGGAAGGGATGAGCCATTTGACCCAGAATTCCAAAGGGTAATTTATAATCTACAATATCTTCCATTTCTACACCGCCGGGAATTTCTTCTAAGAAATGCTTGTGGTGCCAGAGGGCGTAAGGCCCAAAACGCTGTTCATCTACAAAGTATTCTTTGTCTTTTACGTGAGTGATTTCGGTTACCCATTTGGTTTTAATTCCCGCAATTGGAGTTACAATATATTGAATAATTTGTCCCGGGTACATTGCGCGATCGGCTCCCGAGAGAATATTAAATCCCATATAATCTGGTGTTATTGTCTTTAGATTTCCGGGATTGGAGAGAAATTCCCAGGCCTTTTCCAGACTGATAGGAAGTTTTTGAACCGATTTCTTGGTGTAGATTTTCATTCTAGTTGTATTTGAATGTAAAATTAAGAGTAGTTTTGTTTAAAATAAAATTATTATAGTTAAACAAAATATAAATGAAGTTGCTTCTTATCTAAATTCGTAATCAATTTCTCGGTATATTTGATCAAACTAAAAACAAACTAAATAATGAATAAACTACTTTTATTTTTATGTACAGCAGGGCTTATGAGTGCTGCCCAGGCACAGGTACAGGCGCCTCAACCTAGCCCATTTACTAAAGTTGAACAAAAAGTTGGACTTACCGATGTTACGCTCGAATATTCCCGCCCCGGAATGAGAGATCGCGAGATTTTTGGCGATCTGGTACCTTATGGGGAAGTATGGCGTACCGGAGCTAACGAAAATACCAAAATCACTTTTAGTGACGATGTTACTGTTCAGGGTAAAGAATTAAAAGCGGGAACTTATGCTATTTACACAATTCCGAAGGAAAAAGAATGGGAAGTAATGTTCTATAACGATGCTTCAAACTGGGGAAATCCTGCTGAATGGAGCGAGGAGAAAGTAGCCTTAAAAGCAACTGCCGAAGTGATGGAACTTCCTTTTGAAATGGAAACTTTTACCATTATGATAGATGAGCTGAAGAATGATTCTGCTGCTCTTAATATTATTTGGGAAAATACCGTAGCAAGCTTAAGATTTGAAGTGCCTACTGAAGAAAAAGCAATGGCCAGTATTGAAAAAACGATGAATGGCCCAGGGGCAGGAGATTATTTTGCGGCCGCAACTTATTATCACGATGCCAAAAAAGATTTGGAACAGGCTTACGAATGGGTAAATAAATCCCTTGAAATGGGTAACCCAAATGCCTTTTGGATCTTAAGAAGAAAATCGCTTATCGCAGCCGATCTTGGTAAAAAAGAAGAAGCAATTGCAGCTGCCAAAAAATCTTTAGCCGAAGCTGAAAAAGCCGGAAACCAGGATTACGTAAAAATGAACAAAGATTCTCTAAAAGAATGGGGAGTTATGTAGTCTGAATTTTAAGAATAAGAAAAAGGCTGTTTTGTAAACGTCCTGTTTTCGTCAAGCTGAACTTGTTTCAGCTTCTAACATGTTTTGAAAATCTAACAAGTTAAACCCTGAAATAAATTCAGGGTGACGTTCTTCAGACTTTCCAGACAGCCTTTTTACTTTTAAATGAATTTCAGAACCTAAGCCTCACAACTAGCACAATTCACCATATTAGCTATAAATTCTTTAGAAACACTTTGGCTTCTTTGATAGTAAAGGGTTTTAACTCCCAGTTGCCAGGCTTCTATCATTAACTTATTTACTTCCTGAACCGGAAGATCTGATGGAATATTTAAATTTAAACTTTGCGCCTGGTCTATATATTTTTGCCTAACTGAAGCCTGTTGTATAATCTCTAGCTGACTTATCTCTTTAAAGGTTTTAAAGATCATTCGCTCTTCATCACTCAATTCTTTTAAATGCTGTACGCTTCCGTGGTTTAGCATGATGCTTCGCCAGGTTTCTTCGGTATCTAATCCTTTTTCCTGAAGCAATTCCTTTAAATATTTATTCTTCCGCATAAAATTCCCTTTTGCCAATCCGGCTTTATAGTAATTACTGCTAAAAGGTTCAATTCCCGGTGATGCCTGTCCCAAAATTGCAGAAGAAGAGGTAGTAGGCGCAACGGCCATTAAAGTAGTATTTCTTAATCCGTAGCCTTTTAAAACCTCGGGTTCGCCATAAATATTAGCTAATTCCTTACTTGCTTTTGTAGCTTTCTCATTAATTTCTTTAAAAATGGAATTCGTTAAGCCTTTTGCTTTTAAGCCTTCAAAAGGAATTCTATTTTTCTGAAGATAAGAATGCCAACCCATAACGCCCAATCCCAGTGCCCTATGTCTTTTTGCAAATTTATTAGCAGGAGTGAGGTAATAATTATCCTCGGTTTTGGCGATAAATTCCTGTAAAACAGCATCAAGAAAATAGATAGCCAGTTTTACGGCTTCAGTATCTTTCCATTCGTCATACAGCTCCAAATTCATAGAAGAGAGACAGCAAATAAAGGACTCTTCCTCGGTTGAGGGCAGTGCGATTTCTGAACACAAATTACTGGAATTTATAACGTAGTTTTTATCCTTATAAACTTGTGGCTTAAATCGGTTAATATTGTCTTTAAAGAAAATATATGGCAAACCTTTTTGCTGCCTGCTTTCTAACACTTTAGCCCAGATTTCTCGTTTTTCCCGGTCTCCATCTATCATTTCCTGCATCCAGTAATCGGGCACACTTACGCCATAAAATAAATTCTGAATAGGATTTCCTATATTTTTTATCTCTAGAAACTCCTTAATATCGGGGTGGTCAATATCCAGGTAAGCAGCAAAAGCTCCGCGGCGTACTCCACCTTGTGAAATAGTATCCATAGCGGTATCAAAAAGCTTCATAAAACTCGTAGCTCCGCTGCTTTTGCCATTATCGGTAACTGCACTCCCACGACCTCTTAGCTCCCCAAAATAGCCTGAAGTTCCGCCACCAATCTTGGTTTGCATAATTACCTCGCCCAGTTTGTGGGTAATTCCTTCAATATTATCGGGTACATATACATTAAAACAGGAAATAGGTAATCCGCGTTCGGTACCCATATTGGCCCAAATTGGCGAACTTAAACTCATCCAGCCACGCTCTATCATTTCTATAAAAGCTTCTGCCAGTTCTGGTTTGTAGAGCCTTTTTGCAGCTGCATTTGCAACTCTTTCTATAGCAGATTTTGTGGTTTCTCCTTTTAATAAGTAGCCGCGGTTAAGTATTTGCTGGCTTTCTTCATTAAGCCACCATAGGCGTTCCTGTTGCGTTTCTTTATTTATTGTTTCGGGCATTTTGCTGGATTTTAAGTTGAAATATTGCTGCGGAATATTGTTTAAAAAAGATCATCGGCGGTGATGCTCTTATCGTGTTTGGTATAATCTACCGGGCGCTTGGCAAAAAAGTCGTCTAAACTATTGGCGAAAACTTCTTCTTCAAACCATAACATAGCTTTGTAATCATACTCTGAAACAAAGTAGATTTTTTCCAAACCAATTTTTTCAAGGCTATCGTCTACCCGATATTTCATAAAATTCAGAAGGTCTTCTTTTTTGCATTGTTCCAAAGCGCCATCAGCAAAAATCCAGTCCAGGATTTCAGATTCTACTTCCATAGAGTGAGCAATGATTTCCCTAATTTGAGTTTTGGTTTCCTCGTTGAAGAATTCTGGAAATTCATTTTTGATCTGGTTTACAATATAAATCCCGGCGTTAGCATGAATTTGTTCGTCTACCGATGTCCAGGCAATAATATTACTCACATTTTTCATCACGCCTTTAAAGCGACTAAACGAAAGAATAATAGCAAATTGACTAAAGAGGGATACGTTTTCAATTAAAATAGAGAATAAAATAAGGGAAAACACGTATTTCTTTTCATCTGAAGATTTTGTATTTGCTAAAGCTTCAGAAAGATAAGCTACCCTTTTTTTGATAACAGGAGTTTCTATCAATTTCTCGAACTCGTTGTTATAACCTAAAACTTCGAGCAAACGGGAGTAAGCTTCAGAATGTCTAAATTCACATTCAGCAAAAGTACTTCCCAGGCCGTTAAATTCCGGTTTTGGGAGGTGCTCATATAAATCGCCCCAAAAGGATTTAACGGCTACTTCAATTTGTGCGATGGCAAGCAAACTCTTTTTAATTACCTGTTTTTCATTTTCACTAAGATGGGAATGAAAATCCTGTACATCGGCGGTGAAGTCTACTTCAGAATGTACCCAGAAAGAACGATTTATTGCTTCGGTAAACTGAAGAATTTCGGGATAATCGAAAGGTTTGTAATTTACCCGTTTTTCAAAAATACTCATATCACTTTTGTTTTAGTTTTAAAATCAAAAGCATAAAAGCAAATAGGTGTCTTTGGAAAAGAGAAGAGCGGGAAGGCCGCAAATATATTATCCTGGACATTTACTTTATATGCGAAAGCAAAAGTCAGCCCGGTTGGGAAGGTAATCTGGCTTGTAGAAAAGTCTACTTTACAGTTGCGCAACAGCTCATGATTCTCACATGATTCCCCTTGTTTATTACAAAATGTAATACCCGCCGGTATGATTTTACAAAAGTAAAGTTATAAGGAATTTGCGGTGGTTTTATAAAAACAGCTTTGAGTTATAAACATAGTTTTTCACAAGTTAAAGTTTCGGTAAAAAGAAGAGATCAAAGAAAATAGTGAGGTTGCAGGCATAGTCTTTGCCTAGTAAAGGATGCAGTATTTGCTAATCAATCGAAAAAAATGTAAAAATGAGACTTATAAATTTACAGCGCACCGATGATGCATATGTTGCGAAAGCTGAAATTACTTTAAAAGCTTTTGGAGTCGCTTTGGGGCAGAAATCTAAGATTTATATCAAGAAACAATCTGAAAACGAATGGAGAGAGAAAAAAACAAATAAAAAAGTCTCTTCCAGGGAAGCCACTCATTTAAATAAATGGCTAAGCGACCACCAAAAATTTGTAGAGCATTAATCTTTTTGCCTTTTCAAAAGGTCTTCTATCTTAAAAAAATCAGTTTTCTTTATTTTGAAATTAAAAATCAAACAAGCGCTTTATTGAGTTTGCTTCTAATTTTTATACAAAAATTTCTATTCTATTAAACTTCCCGTAAAAACTTCAAAAAGCCCAATATTAACGGGATTTGGGTATTTGGTTTCCGAAGGTTTTTATAAATTGCAGAAAAGATATTTTATATTTTTCATTATTAACCCACATAACCATCAACATATTTATTTAAGTTATGAGTAATTATCATATTAAGAATTTAGAGGAATATTTTCAAGTTTATAGAAAATCGGTAAGAGATCCACAAAACTTCTGGGAAGAGATAGCTGAAGAACATTTTTCCTGGCAGAAAAAATGGGATAATGTGCTAAGCTGGGATTTTAATAAACCTGAAGTAAAATGGTTTGAAAATGCTAAACTTAACATTACCGAAAATTGCATAGATCGTTACCTCTTTAATAGGTCTGACAAAACGGCAATTATTTGGGAGCCTAACGATCCTGAAGAAGAAGCGCAACATATCTCTTATGGAGAACTTCACAAAAAAGTAAACAAGTTTGCAAATGTTTTAAAAGCTAAAGGAATTGAAAAAGGCGATAGGGTTTGTATTTACTTACCAATGATTCCTGAACTTGCCATAGCAATGCTGGCTTGCGCAAGAATTGGCGCGATACACTCTGTAGTCTTTGCCGGTTTTTCTTCAAAAGCTCTCGCTACCAGAACCAATGATGCAGATTGTAAAATGCTAATTACTTCTGATGGTTCTTACCGTGGCAACAAAACAATAGATCTTAAAGGAATTGTAGATAAAGCCCTGGAAGAATGCCCCGGTGTTGAAAATGTGCTAGTAGCTAAACGCCTGGATTCTGATATAGAAATGAAAGAAGGGCGTGATGAATGGCTTCAACCCTTATTAGATGAAGCTTCAGAGGAATGTGAAGCAGAAACTATGGATGCTGAAGATCCTTTATTTATTCTATACACTTCTGGCTCTACAGGGAAACCAAAGGGAATGTTACATACCACAGCCGGTTATATGGTTTATACGGCTTATACTTTCAAAAATGTTTTTCAGTATAAAGAAGACGATGTTTATTGGTGTACGGCAGATATTGGCTGGATTACCGGTCATTCCTATATTTTATATGGTCCACTCGCGAACGGCGCAACTACCGTAATTTTCGAAGGTGTTCCTTCTTATCCAGATGCCGGAAGATTTTGGGATGTGGTAGAGAAACATAAGGTGAATCAATTTTACACTGCACCAACAGCAATTAGATCTTTAGCCAAAAGAAATATTGAATTTGTAGAAAGCCACGATCTTTCATCTTTAAAAGTGCTTGGAACTGTTGGGGAACCTATTAATGAGGAAGCCTGGCACTGGTATAATGATAATGTAGGAAAAAATAAAAGCCCTATTGTAGATACCTGGTGGCAAACCGAGACCGGCGGAATTATGATTACCCCAATTCCTTATGTAACTCCGGTAAAACCAACTTATGCAACTTTGCCTTTTCCGGGAGTTCAACCGGCTTTAATGGATGAAAACGGAAATGAATTAAAAGGAAATCAGGTAGACGGAAGATTATGTATTAAGTATCCGTGGCCAGGGATGGCCAGAACAGTTTGGAGAGATCATGAACGTTATAAGACAACTTATTTCTCTACGTTTGAAAATATGTATTTTACCGGTGATGGTGCTTTAAGGGATGAAGTTGGTTATTATAGAATTACCGGTAGAGTAGACGATGTTATTATAGTTTCAGGACATAATTTAGGTACTGCTCCTATTGAAGATGCTATAGACGAGCATCCAGCGGTAGCTGAAACTGCTGTGGTTGGGTTCCCACACGAAGTAAAAGGAAACGCACTTTATGCATTTGTTACTTTAAAAGAGGTAGGAGAGTCCAGGAATCAGGATAACCTTAGAAAAGAAATTCTTCAACAAATAGTAGATAAGGTTGGCCCAATTGCCAAACCTGAAAAAATACAGTTTGTAAGCGGACTACCAAAAACTCGTAGTGGGAAAATTATGAGAAGAATTCTAAGAAAAATCGCGTCTAAACAAACCGAAGATCTAGGAGATACTTCAACATTATTAAACCCAGAAGTTGTAGAGAAAATTATGAATAATTCTTTATAAGAATTATTCTCAAATTTCATGAATATTTAAAAATTCCAGGCCTCACAGGTTTTCAAATCTGTGAGGTTTTTTTTCTTAAATCCGGAATAATTTTTTAAGATTCAGTTTTCTATCGGTATTTAATTTACCAAGTATAGTAAGAAAAGCAAGGGCTGTAATAAAAGCATCACCGGCCGCGGTGTGACGGTCTTTAGTGTCTATATTGTATGTTTCAGCAATTTCGTCTAACGAATAACTTTTTTCACGGTTAATAAGATTTGAAATTATTCGGGTTCCGCGATATAAATTTACCGTATCCAAAACCTTATTTTTCAGCCTGGGTAATCCCATTCGGGATAAAGCTTCATTAACCACCCCCACATCAAAACCTGCGTGATGAGCCACCAGAACCGAATTCCCAATATATTTTAAAAATGCTTTCACCGCTTCTTCTTCTGAAAGTGTTTTAATTCTTTCATTTTGAATAATTCCATGAATTTTCACCGTTTTAGGATTAAAAGTTTCCTGTAAAATATACTCTTCAAATCCGTCAGCAATATTTATAGATTTATTTTCAATACCCACAGCACCAATAGAGAGCATTCTGTCTTTTTTTATATCGAAGCCAGTGGTTTCAGTGTCAAAAACAACAAATCTAGTCTCGGAAATTTCTTCTGGAAGTTTTTCCTGAAATTTTGCTTCATAGTCCTTCCAAAAATCTGGAAGATTATCAGGTTTCTTTTTTAAAAAATCCAACATTAGATATAAGGAGTTACTTCAAAACGGTATTTTATTAATTCCTGCACCTGCCTAATACTTTTAAAACAACGTTTCAGTTTAATTTTTTCTTCTTTACTTAAATTTTCCAAATCAATAAATCTCCCGCTATTTCTATTTTCCAAACCGTGCTGGGTTCTAAATTTTAGTAAAACCTTAGAAGCATAAGCACAAGCCAGGAAAAGCTCTTTGTTATTAGGTTCCAGCTGTGCCAGTTTTTCAAAGCGTTCTGCCGTATTGCTAATATTTTTAACCTGGTGATATAAAATAAGGAGTCTGCCAGCATCAGTCAAGGGCGTAATACCTCGTTTTTTAATATCAAAGAAATCTTTATTTTCCCCGTCTTCTTCTAATAAAAACTGCCTGAAAAAACCAAGGGGAGAAGGATTTCTTAAAGTTGTAGCTCCCATTACCGCATAAAACTTCCTATTGTCTTTGGTAAGGCTAAAAATATGATCGGCCAGCGCATTAGATAAATATACATTTCCGTAAGAAATATCAAAATCGAAAAATATTGAGCAAAGTAAAATTTCGTCGTTTCCCGGGTCTATAATCCAATTGGTAAACTGGTCTTTCCATTCACTTAAACTAAGGCAATATTTTGGGTTTTTCGCCATCATTTCAGCAGGGCAAAATTCGTAACCTATTATGTTTAGCCGCTTGTTAACTTTTCTTGACAGTTCCAGAAAATAAGCCCTGGTTTCTTCCAGTTTTTCTTGCGGAACATCTTCAAAAATAAGCGCATTGTCCTGGTCGGTTTGTAATAGTTGTTCCTTTCGTCCCTGGCTTCCTAGAGAAATCCACGTAAAATCGCAGGGCGGGGGAGTAGGTAGTTTTTTAATACAACGTTCAATGATGCGTTTTATGGTTGCATCATTCAGTTCAAATATAATTTTTGAAATATGGTTTAGCGGAATATTAGCAGCAAGAAACCCACGCAACAATAAAGTAATTTTATGTCGAATTTTCTTTAATTCGTTTGTGCTACTGCTTCGTTGAATCGCTTTCATTAAAACCGAAGGATTATGACCTTCTGAAACCATAATATCATGTTCCGAAAGGATTCCTACTACTTTGGTATTCGGCGTTCCATCTTCGGTAATGCAAATATGATTAATATGGTGTTTCATCATGGTGAGCTGCGCCTGGGCGATGGTTAATCCCTGCGGATAACAAATTACCGGAGATGCCATAATCCTTGAAACTGGAGTATCAATTCCAAATGCGCCCGTAGCCACCATATCTCTAAAATCTTCATCGGTAACAATGCCTTTGGGAATATTTTCTTCAACCACTAATACCGATCCAACTTTCTTTTTGCTCATAAGTTGTGCGGCTTTTTTAATAGTGGTTTCAGGTGAGGTCATGACCACTTTTCGGGTAACCGGAGCAGGCTGAAGTTCAAAAAGATTATTGTTTGGTTTATACTGATTTTCTACCGGTTCTTTATCTGAAATTAATTTCCCTTTATGAGCTTCAGCATAAGGGTTACGGGTGTTGGAAGCAAAGCTCTGAATCAGGAAGTTCCCAACTTCTTTATTTTCTTCTGTAAGCGGTTTAAATTTCTTTATGGGGATTGCGTAAAGAATGGTTTCTTCTTCTGCAATAGCATTAATAAGATAGTTTTCTTTAGCAAATAGGGGCCTAAGGCCAAAAATATCACCTTCGTCACATTTATCTATGGTTTCTCTTTTTCCTTCATTATCCCGTTCTAAAGAAATTGCTCCTTTATTTACTACATAAAAACGTTTGTGCCCAATATCGCCTTCAGCAAAAAGTAATTTTCCTTTTTCAAGATATTTTACTTTTACCTGTTGTGAGATCATTAATAAATCTTCCTTTTTTAAAAGGTTGAATGGCGGATAGCTTTTAAGGAAATCTGCTATTCGGGAAGCAATGGTGTTCTTCATACCGCTAATTTAAAGAAAAATGAATAGCTGTTTTTCTTTGAATTTTAAATATTTACTTCGTAATCTTTAATCATATTGAGAATAACTTTTTCAGTTTCCGAAAGGGAAATATAATCTTGCTTTTCTTCAGCTTTAATTTTATCAAAATAAGGCGCAATTTCCCCGGTTTCATAAGAATTTATAATCTTTGGGTGTACATAATAACTTCTACAAACGGCACGGGTATTTCCCAAACCTTTTGCCGAAGCATCAAAAGCCTGGAGCAGGTTCTTTTTATTCTGTTTTTCTTCTTCGATATAGCCAAGTTCACGCAGTGTTTCAAAAAAAATCTTGGTAGCGCTCCAGGTTCTAAAATCTTTAGCTGAAAAGAGATCGCCGCTAATTTCGTGAATATATTCATTAATCATCCCGCTATCTATTGCGTGCTTATCGCCATTTTCGTCGTAGAATTTAAAAAGTTCCCAACCCGGAATTTCCTCACATTGGTTTACAAGCTTTATTAGCTTTTTATTTTTTACGGTCACCGCATGTTCTTTACCTTTTTTACCTATAAATTCAAATTTTATCCTGTTTTTATAAGTTTTTACGTGCCGGGTTCTAAAAGTTGAAAGTCCGTAGGTTTTATTTTTCCTGGCATAATAATGATTTCCGATTCTAATATGGGTTTCTTCCATAAGACGAAGAATAAGGGCCAGTACTTTTTTACGACTCATTTCAGGTAAATCCAGGTCTTTATCTACTTGTTTTCTTATTTTAGGCAGGTTTTCTCCAAAGGCCGCCATTTTAAAGAATTTGGTTTCATTTCTTAATTTGCTCCAGGTAGGGTGGTAAATATATTGTTTCCGGTTTTTTTCATCGCGGCCCACAACCTGTAAATGGCCATTTTTAAAATGTGTAATTCTAACTTCTTTCCAACCCGGCGGAATTACTAAACTTTTTATTCGTTCTAGTGTTTTTTTATCTTTTACACGTTCTCCTTTATAAAAATATGAAAATCCCCGGCCTACTTTTTTTCGGTTAATAGAAAGGTGTTCTTCAGAAACGTAAATTAGGTTGGCAAAATCTATAGCCTGGTATGGATCTGAAATAAAATTATTTATTTCTTCCGGAGAAATGGTCATTTTTCTTTTTCACTAAATATAATTGGAAAAAAGGCCGGGCTATAATAAAGAATTGTGAAAGTATCTATAATTAAATGACAAAGCCCTTTTCGGAATTTCTTCTGAAAAGGGCTTTTCTCAATATAAAGGAGACTAATTATTTAATCAAAATAACTAAAACTATCTCCATCCTTTATTTTTAGAACACTTTCGTAAATTAATTTAATAACATTTTCTACATCGGTTTTATGTACCATTTCCACTGTAGTATGCATATATCTTAATGGAAGCGAAATTAAAGCTGAAGGAACCCCGCCGTTACTGTAAGCAAAAGCATCAGTATCGGTTCCAGTAAACCTTGAATTCGCCATACGCTGAAACGGAATTTCTTTTTCCTGGGCGGTGTCAATAAGTAATTCCCTTAATTTATTTTGAACCGCAGGAGCGTGGGCAATAACAGGGCCGTGACCAATTTTAGTATCGCCGGTTTTCTTTTTATTTATCATTGGCGTATTGGTATCGTGAGTAACATCGGTAACAATAGCTACGTTTGGCTTAATACGGTGGGTGATCATTTCTGCTCCCCTAAGTCCAATTTCTTCCTGTACCGAGTTGGTGATATAAAGTCCGAAAGGCAATTTTTTACCATTCTCCTTTAGTAATTTTGCAACCTGTGCGATCATAAATCCGCCCATACGGTTATCCAGGGCCCGGCAAACAAATTTATTTTCATTAAGTATAAAAAATTCATCAGGGTAGGTAATTACACAACCAACGTGTACGCCCAATTCTTCAACTTCATCTTTACTTGTACACCCAACATCTATACAAATATTATCTATTTTTGGAGACTGCTCTTCATCTTTATCACGAGTGTGAATTGCCGGCCAGCCAAAAACACCTTTTACTATTCCTTTTTTAGTATGTATGTTAACACGTTTTGATGGCGCTATTTGGTGATCGCTACCTCCGTTTCTTACCACGTAAATAAAACCCTCATCGGTTATATAATTTACGTACCACGAAATTTCATCAGCGTGTCCTTCTATTACAACTTTATATTCGGCTTCAGGATTTATAACACCAACCGCGGTCCCGTAGCTATCTGTGAAGAAATCATCTACATAAGGTTTTAAATAATCCATCCATAATTTCTGCCCTTCAGATTCGTAACCCGTTGGTGCCGCATTGTTAAGGTATTTTTCCAGGAAATCTATAGATTCCTTATCAAGTATACTGTCTTTGCTCATAGTTTTGAATTTTCACGAATTTAATAAGAATTAAATGTATGGCAACTCATTATTGATTAATTTTGGAATGATTTTAGTAAGATAGGATAGGTAAATAATGAGCAAATGCTTAGAAAGTTTTTTTTAATAATATTCTTTATAGCCTTTAGTCTTTCCGGACTTTTTGCACAGGAAAATTTTCCTGCTGAAGATACTTTGCAAAAAAAATACATGATTATTGCCGGTGATACGGTGCCAAGGGAGAGTATAGATCTTAATGAAGTAGTAATTTTAAAAAAGCTTCATTTTAATAGTCTTGCTGAAAGAAAGCAATACCTTATATTAAGGAGAAAAACCCGGAAGGTTTATCCTTATGCCAAATTGGCTTCAGAAAGATTAATAGCACTTAATTCCAGACTGGAGGAAATTGATTCCCGATCTGCGCAAAGAAAATATACAAAGATTGTTCAGGACTATATAGAGGATGAATTTTCTGCGGAATTAAAAAAGCTTACCCATACCGAGGGACAGATTTTGGTAAAGTTAGTACATAGACAAACCGGTACCACTGCTTTTAACCTTATTAAAAATTTAAAAAGTGGTTGGCGGGCTTTCTGGTACAATACCACGGCTAGTTTATTTGAAATATCTTTAAAGGAAGAATTTGATCCCAGAAATAATCATGAAGATTATTTAATTGAAGATATTTTGCAGCGTTCTTTTGTGAATGATATATTAGAACCACAGGCTACTGCTTTAGATTTTGAATACGTAGAACTCACCGATAAATGGAGTAAAAGACCTGGTAGGTTAAATTAACTTTTGTCTCCCCAATATTTCTTTAAATTTTTTATCTTACAAGTTCCTTTTATTGAGAAGTTTAGGAATTGGTTTTAAGATTTCTTTAAAAAATT
>NZ_DCAP01000011.1:0-69881 GCF_002311535.1 Salegentibacter sp. UBA1130
ATGGAGTTCTCGAAAATGATTCCGATCCTGAAGATGATGCATTAACCGCAGTTTTAGTTGATGATGTTCAGAACGGAACTTTGAATTTTGAAAATGATGGTTCTTTCACTTATACACCAAACACCGATTTTTCAGATGAAGATACTTTTACCTATTATGCTACAGATGGTGAGGAAAATTCTGATCCTGCTACCGTAACTATAACGGTGAATGAAGTAGTTCCGGTAAACAGAATACCAAATGCTTTAGCTGAATCTTACACAATAAATCAAGGGGAAGTACTCAATATATCTGCACCGGGTGTTTTGGAAAATGACAGTGATCCTGATGGAGATAACCTTACCGCAGATTTAAGAAGACCTGCGGCAAATGGTGATTTCAATTTCGCTTCCAATGGTTCGTTTACCTACGAACCAGACCCAGGTTTTACGGGAGTAGATGATTTTATTTACGTAGCCTATGATGGCGAAGATTTTTCGGGTGAGGTAAGAGTTACAATTACTGTGAATCAGGTAAATTCTGCTCCTATTGCCGAAGATGATACTTACGAAGTAGATCAGGACGAAATTTTAAATATTCCTGCGCCTGGCGTTTTAGGAAATGATGAGGATGAAGACGAAGATAATTTAAATGCAAATCTGGAAGAAGGTGCGCAAAATGGAACGGTGACTTTAAATTCTGATGGTTCGTTTGAATATGAGCCAGAGGATGCATTTTCGGGTCAGGATAGTTTTACTTATCGCGCAAATGATGGGGAATTAGATTCTAATATTGCTACAGTTACTATAACCGTAAACGCCCCAGACCCTAACGCACCCGAAATAGAATGTGTAACTCACGAGCTTTTCCTGGACCAAGATGGGCAGGTCACTTTAAATCCTGAAGATATTTTGGATGGCGAGCGGGGAAACCTGGAACTAAGTGTAGATATAGAAAATTTTGATTGTTCCAATCTTGGCGAAAACACCGTGATTTTAACCGCTACAGATCCTGATACAGGCTTAAGCGATACTTGTGTTACTGAAGTAATGATTTCTGATGATATTTTACCTGTAGCAAATTGTGTAGCACCGGGAAGGGAATTTAGATTG
Organism: Salegentibacter sp. UBA1130; assembly: GCF_002311535.1. Classification (NCBI taxonomy): domain Bacteria; kingdom Pseudomonadati; phylum Bacteroidota; class Flavobacteriia; order Flavobacteriales; family Flavobacteriaceae; genus Salegentibacter; species Salegentibacter sp. UBA1130. Next base: position 1,092 of record NZ_DCAP01000011.1, read on the forward strand.
CAAAATGGGAGTGTTACAATTTCGCCATCGGCTATAGATTTAAATTCCGAAGATAACTGTGAAATCACCAGGACGCTTTCCGAAGATACTTTTACAATTCCCGGAACAAAAAATATTATTTTGTATGTAGAAGATGCTGCGGGAAATACCGACCAATGTACCACTACCATAGAAATTCTCCCAGAAGATACAGATCGTGTTTACCGCTGTATCGAAGAAGCAGAAATCCCCAATATTACGCTGGATGAAGATTGTGAGCTTAATATACCCAGTTATACCTTCTTCGTTCAAGCCCAAAATTTTAACCCGGCAATGACGCAAACTTACGAAAAGCTAACCGAGGATACTTATTTAATAACTGTAGAAATCAGGGAGTTTGGTTCAGCTGAATTTGTGGGAGAATGTGAATTTTTGGTAAATGTTGTAGATTTAATTCCGCCAGGCATTTCCTGCCCTAACGATCAGATAGAAAGCTTTGATCCCGATACCGGTTTTGAGGTACCCAATTACGAAAATATGGCCGGGATTTCAGATAATTGTGGTGAAGTAAGTTTCCGCCAGGAACCCGCTGCCGGGGAGATAATTTATAATAACACTACGGTAAATCTTTTTGTAGAAGATGAAGGCGGCCTGGAAGCCAGTTGTAGTTTTGAGCTGGAATTAACCGAAGCCGATGTTTTAAATATTTCCTGCCTAATAGATAAAAATGTAAACCCAGACGATAATTGCAGTTTCTGGCTACCAGATTATACCTCCAATGCCGATGTTAATTTTCCCGGTGCCGATATAACACAAACCCCACCGGTAGGCACCATACTTACTGAAAGTACCCAAATTAAACTCACCGCCAGCCTTAACGGCGAAACAGACGAGTGCTATTTTATGGTAAACCTGGTAGATGATCAGGACCCGGTTGCAAATTGTGTTTCCGGTTATGTGGTTAATTTAAACAATAATGGTACTGCAAGCATAACTCCAGAAGACCTGGGCAATAACTCTACCGATAACTGCGGAATTGTTTCCATGGCTTTAAGTCAGGTAGATTTCACCACCGCCGATATTGGCGACGTGCCGGTAACTTTAACCGTTCGGGACGATGCTGGAAATATAGATTCCTGTGAGACCACGGTAGAAGTACGGGGCGAAGCTTCAGGAGAATTTGAATGCCGTGAAAATATTGAAGTTTTTCTTGATGAAAACGGCGAGGCCAATCTCAATATTCAGGAGCTCTACACCGGCAACGCCAGCGGACTTAATTTAGAAGCAAGTCGGTTAAATTTTACTTGCGAAGATTTAGGTGCGGCATTTATTCAGTTAGATTATTCTGGCGATGAAACAGGTAGTTGTACCATAAACGTAGATGTTCGCGATGAACTTCCACCAGAGATCAATACAAACCTGGTAGAACTCACATTAGACATTGAAGGTTTCGCCTACCTGGAAGAAAGCGATATTTCAGCCGAAGATAGTTGCAGCGAAGAACTAATTTACCGTTTTAGCAAGACGGTTTTCACCTGTAAGGATGTGGGCATGAATTCGGTAAACGTTGAGGTAGAAGATATTAACGGAAACAGGAGTGATAAAAATATACAGGTAAGAATTAGCGGCGAAGGCTGTGATCTTCCCGAACCGGGGGAGAACGAATATTTATTTCTCTACCCAAACCCCAACAACGGTATTTTCACCATTGCCACTCCCGAGGGAATGTTTATTGAGCAGGTGCGGGTTTTTGATTCCCGTGGGCGTTACATTATGCAGCAGGATTATAACGCCAATGCCCGCTTCTACAGAATGACTATCCAGGGCGTGGAAGAATCGGTCTACACCTTGCAGATCTTCACCAACGAAGGCGTAATAGTAAAACGCGCGATAATTAAGAGATAGTTTTTTAGTATACAGTGTTTCAGTGGACAGTATCCCAGTGAGCAGTTGGCAGTGGGTTTGTTGTTTGAGGTTTAGGATTTGTAGTTCCCGTCACTTCGAGTTTCCGACGGAGAAGGAAGTTGATTAGAAAACCTATTAAACGTCATCCTGAACTTGTTTCAGGATCTAAGTTGTGGTTGATTTAGAGTTTGATACGAGTTCAAAAAGATAAACTTTCATCAGGAAATTTTCTTTAAGAAAGATTCGTAAGAAACTCTTTTTCCTTTATCCAACTCTTCAATTCCCTGCCTGATCTCGTTCTGTTCATTTTCGTTTAACTCCTCCCAGAAATCCGGATTTTCTTTTTGAACCAAATCAGTCACCTTCTGGATGAATTCTGAATTTTCATTCTTCAAAATTGTTTTAAGTAATTTGAGCTTAGTGGTTTGAATATCCATTCTAATTTAATTCTAAAAACAGATTCACTAAAAATATAATCTAATATTGATTAACGGCATTTCACTTCCTCACCACATCTGGCACCATAAACTCATAATCGCCATTATTGCGAATCACGTCCCGAACCACAGTAGAGGAAATATGACTTTTTCCGGAAGAGGTGATAAAAAACAAGGTGTCTATCCTGCTCATTTTGTAATTGGTTTGCCCAATGGCTTTTTCAAATTCAAGGTCCTGTGCGTTGCGTAATCCGCGTAGGAGGAAAGCAGCGTTTTGTTCCTTACAGAAATCAACGGTAAGTCCTTTGTAAGTAGTTACGTTTATTTTGGGTTCATCTTTAAACGTTTCTTTTAAAAAATGAAGTCGTTCTTCCAGCGAGAACATATATTTTTTATCGGAATTCGTACCAATAGCCAAAATAATCTCATCGAATAACGGGAGTGCTCTTTCAATGATATCGGTGTGGCCTAAAGTAATAGGATCAAAAGACCCCGGAAATACTGCTTTTTTCATAAATCAAATTTAGTCTTTCCCCTGCAGACGGGAAACTTTTTTGTCTTTCCCGTCCCGATATATATCGGGATAAATTCCAACAGGAAACCATTAAACTCAATTTCGTCTTTCCCGTGAAAACGGAAATCTAATTTAGTCATTTTTAGATGAATTTATTCCAGTTCTTCCGTCACTTCGGGTTTTTTGATGGGAGGAGGAAGTATGACAAGTGGAAATTAACAAGCAATGTCATCGCGAGCGAGGAACGAGCGTGGCGATCTTTTGTTAGAAGTTAAAACCTCTCAGGAAAATAGTACTATCCCAAAACAGTTACCACGTCTTACTATCATTTTTCATTTTTTGCTCGCCCAAAAAACGAAACAAAAAAAGGCGTCCTATGTGGAGGTGTTTTTTGGCAGTGCCTTCCTCTCCCTTCAGTCGTCGGAGGCAGAATAAATCGCAAATCAGCAGCTAAATTTTCTCCAGGGCTTCAAAAATTTTTAACGCTGCTGATTTTCTACACTCACACACGGAGTGTATGTCTCGCTACGCTCGAAAGGTCATATTTTAAGTTAGATAATTTTTTCTGAGAGCTTGTACAAACAGACCTCACCTCGATTTTCCGACGTAGGAGGAAGTATGAGAAGTGGAAATTACCAGGGAACGTCATCGCGAGCGAGGCACGAGCGTGGCGATCTTTTCAAAAAGCTCTCCTCCTTCCTAAGGAGGAGTACCCAAAGGAGGAGGTGGTTTGTTGTTTGGAACTACTCGTTACTTCGAGTTCCCAACGCGAGGAGGAAGTATCGAGAAGTGTATTTTGTTACTGAAGCTTTTCTCCATACAGTTTTTTAAAGCTACCACCTTAAAAGTGTTTTAAGCGTCATCCTCAACTTGTTTCAGGATCTAAGTTGTTGGTGATTAAAACATGTTAGAAGCTGAAACAAGTTCAGCTGGACGAAATAAAAAAATCGCAAAATCACGAACAAAGTAGGCCATATTTTTTCTCCAATGAGATTCCCCCTTCGGTGCTTGTCCCGAATTTACATCGGGAAGCTAGGGGGCTTTCAAAGCCGTTTCAATCGCACTTCCGTAGAGATCGGTTAGAGTGATTCCAGCGGCCTCGGCTTGTTGAGGTAAAATACTCGCCTGACTTAAACCGGGAGTAGTATTCATTTCAATAAAATGAGGCTCGCCATTATGAAAAATAAATTCCGATCGGGTAAAGCCTCGCATTTTGAGTTTTTTATAAATCAGTTTAGCGATTTCCTGCACCTGTTTGGTTTTTTCTTTAGAAATATTCGCCGGGGTGATTTCCTGCGATTTTCCTAAATATTTAGCCTCGTAATCAAAGAATTCATTTTCAGAAATAATCTCGGTCACCGGCAGGGCTTTTACTTTCCCTTTATAAGTGATCACCCCAACAGAAACCTCGGTGCCATCCAGGAAAGATTCAATAATCACTTCATCATCTTCTTTAAAGGCAGTTTTTGTAGCGGGAACTAATTCTTCTTCGGTTTTAACCTTGGTAATTCCAAAACTACTGCCGGCACGATTGGCCTTAACAAAACAAGGCAACCCGACCTTCGCAATAATTTCTTCCGCATTCACTTTGTCCTCCTTATTCAGAAAATAATTAACTGCAGTTTTTATTCCGTAAGGTTTTAAAACGCTTATCAGGTCGCGTTTATTGAAGGTTAAAGCTGCCTGATAATACCCACAGGTAGTTTGTGGGATTCCCACCAATTCCAGATAAGCTTGCAAGAGTCCGTTTTCTCCCGGTGTACCATGAATAGTATTAAAAACGCAATCGAAGGAAATTGTTTTTCCGGCAATTTTTACGGTAAAATCGTTTTTGTTAATCGGGTAGGGAGTATCATCATCGGCCACCACAAACCATTCTTTTTGCAAGATATGCACGCGGTATGGTTCGTACAAATCGCGGTTAAGATGTTTATACACCATATTTCCACTATTGATGGAAATTCTATATTCACTGGAAAAGCCGCCCATGGCGATGGCAATTTTTTTCTTCATTTCTCCGTTATCAGTTGTCAGTTATCTGTTTTCGGTTAACAGTTTTTCAGCTATTTGGCCTGGTTAGAATACTCTCTGAGGACTCAAAACCCAGTACCGATAACTGTGAGAACAAATCTACAAACAATCTGTCACCAAAAGCAGGGGTTTTATATCTTTGCTGCTTAGAAACAAATGTATGGGATTCTTTAAATTTATTTTCAGCAAAACCTTTTTAATTCAATTGGTGATTGCTGCCATTGTAATTGTGGTACTCGCTTTTTTAGCTCTTAGATGGTTGGATTATTCTACCAACCAGGATCAACGAATTGCAGTGCCAGACCTCTCTAAACAGTCTTTAGATGTGGTAGACGATCAACTGGCTGAACTCGATTTAAGGTATGAAATCCTGGATTCGGCAAATTTTAATCCCGATTTTCCGCGATATTCTGTAATAGAACAAGTACCGGAACCGGGACAATTTGTAAAGGAAAACAGAAAGATTTACCTTACATTGAATCCGTCTGGTTACCGAAAAATAATGATCCCCGATTTGATTAGGAGAACCCGTCGCCAGGCCGAACCTACCTTGCGATCTTTAGGTTTTGAAATTGGTGACGTAAGTTATAAACCCGATATTGCCGAAGACGCGGTATTGGAATTAAGACATAAAGGTAAAAAACTGGAACCGGGAGATGAGTTGATGAAAACTTCTAAAATTGATCTTGTATTGGGCGATGGCTCGGGAAGATATAGAATGGAAGGTGAAGAAGAGCAGGATAGTATAACTTCTGAAGAGGAGGAAATAGAATTTTAATGAAGGAAGACGAGCAACACGAAATAGAGGAACAGGACGAAACTTTATACGAACATCATAAATTTGAGGCCGGTCCCGGCCAGAGTCCGTTGCGGGTAGATAAATTCTTAATGAATTTTATTGAAAATGCCACGCGGAATAAAATTCAGAAAGCCGCCAAAACCGGAAACATCTACGTTAACGAAGAAAAGGTTAAGCAAAATTATAAAGTAAAAGCCGGTGATGTGGTGCAGGTAATGTTTGAGCATCCGCCGTACGAGTTTTTGCTTACTCCAGAGAATATTCCGTTAGATATTGTTTATGAAGACGATACCTTGCTTGTGGTAAATAAACCGGCAGGAATGGTAGTACATCCCGGTCACGGAAATTACAGTGGCACGCTTATAAATGCACTGATTTACCATTTTGAAAATCTGCCGAATAACTCCAGCGACCGGCCAGGTTTGGTGCACAGAATTGATAAAGATACCAGCGGACTTTTAGTTATCGCCAAGACTGAGGAAGCAATGGCGCACCTCTCCAAACAGTTTTTTGATAAAACCAGCGAACGCGAATACGTGGCCCTGGTTTGGGGAAATGTTGAAGAAGATGAGGGCAGGGTAGAAGGCAATATTGGTCGTCATCCTAAAAACCGTTTACAAAACACGGTTTATGAAGGTGATGAAGCCGAAAAAGGAAAACCCGCAGTAACCCATTATAAAGTTTTAGAGCGCTTTGGTTATGTAACTTTGGTTTCCTGCAAGCTCGAAACCGGAAGAACGCACCAAATTAGGGTGCATATGAAACACATTGAGCATACACTGTTTAACGACGAGCGCTATGGTGGTGAAAAGATTTTAAAAGGAACTACTTTTAGTAAATACAAGCAATTTGTAGATAACTGTTTTAAGATTTTGCCCCGCCAGGCACTACACGCCAAAACCCTTGGGTTTATCCACCCAAAAACCGGCGAAGCAATGAGTTTCAATACAGAAATCCCTGAAGATATCCAGGCTTGTATTGAAAAATGGCGTAACTACGCCAAAAACCAGAAAGAGGTTTTGTAAGGTTTTTTCGTTAGCTTTATAAGAAAGCTTGTTGAAATGGAAAACATACACCTAAAAGTTAGTACTAGAGAAGCCTATAAAGACTTAATGGAGTTTTTGGAAAAGTTCGATAAAAATGAACTCGAAATTATCCCTGATTCAGATTTTGAAAAGCAAAAAGCAAATCTTCAAAAGGAGCTGGAAGCAATTGAAGAAGGGAATTCCGATTTAATGGATCTCGAAGAATATGACAGCTATTTGGAAAAGGTTATAAGTGAATATGAAGATTAAATTATCTTCAAAATTCAGGACTAAACTTGAACGTCAGGTAAGATATATTGCAAAAGATAAACCCGCAGCGGCTAGAAAATTTAAAACCGACTTATTGTCTGAAATTCGAAAAATTTCAGATTACCCATACTTTTTTCGTCCATCAATTTATTTTGAAAATGAAAATATCCGGGAAATGATTTTCAAAGGATATGTAATCATTTTCAGGATAGATTCTGAAAATAAAATGATTCTGGTTTTCGCTCTTTTAAAACACGAAGATTTCTCTCAATAAATTGTTTTAAAAACAACCCAAAAGTTCCTCCCCTTTATTTTTAAGGGGAGGTGGCCGCAGGCCGGAGGGGTTCCTGTTCAAATATATTTCTCAATTTTAAAAACTACTGCTTTCTAGCTCTTTCCGGTAGGTTTTATAAGCAACTCGTTTACATTCACACTATCGGGTTGGGTAGTGGCGTAAAGAACCGCATCGGCAATATTTTGGGGAGCTAATTTAGGTTCGCCGTTGCCATAATCCTTGTCTTCCAGTAATTCTTCATCGCTAATGTCTTCCCTAAGCCGTGTTTCTACAGTTCCCGGTTCAATAGAAGTTACCCGAATATTAAAGTCGGGAGAAAGTTCCATTCGCATGGCGCGGGAAAGTTCTATCACTGCAGCCTTAGAAGCACCATATACAGCGCCGCCTTCAAAAATCTCTTTTCCATCTACCGAGGCTATATTAATTATATGTCCGCTTTTTTGCTTTTTCATTGTTGGAAGCGCAGCGTGGATACAACGTAGCGTTCCTTTTACATTTACTTCAATAGTTTGTAGCCAGTCTTCTAGCTTGCGGTTTTTAAGGTAGGTAAGGGGCATCACTCCTGCCGAATTTACCAGAATATCTATCTTTCCAAATCTATCGTATATTTTCTCAAAAGCTTCAGTCACACTTTTATCGCTGGTAACGTCCATTTCCACTTCAAAACTATCGCTAAGGCCTTTTACTATATCTTTCAATTTATCCAGGCTACGGCTGGCTAAAGCTACTTTACAGCCTTTCTTAGAAAGTTCTTCGGCAATAGATTTTCCAATTCCGCTACTTGCGCCGGTTACTACGGCTACTTTATTATTCAAATTCATGTTGTTTGTTTATTGGTTGGTTTGCAAGTTGGGAGGAATTAGAAGTTTAAGGCGTTAAAGAAGTTTGAAATAACAGGAATTTAACGAGTAAGATCTTTAATTAGGGATCCAGGATTAAGGGTTCCCCCATCACCCCGAACTTGTTTCGGGGTCTAAGTAATTTTAATTCCATCAGATTATCGGGGGTTCTAATAGGTATAGATTAATCATCATTCTAGCTCCTGAAATATCCCGAAGCTTAGGGACATCATATCGTGAGATCGTCACCCTGAGCTTGTCTCAGGGTCTAGGTTGTTTCTTAAATCTGCAAAAGAATTAAATATATAAACGCTAATCTCAATTCAACGAACAATTTACATTCGTCATCATTTTCCACGCGCAGTTAAATTTTGGTAGTTTTTTAGCCGAATTCAGTTTTTTCTTAAATCTTATTTTTATGAATTTCCCTCCAGAAGTCTTGTATTGGTAATTCGCCGAATTAAGCAAACGCCCGTTATAATCTATAATAATTCCTCCGGTATTTCGCCAAAGAAAACTACCGCTAAAGGCTTTAACAAGCTTGGGATGTTTACGGGAACCTTCCATTTTTTGAGTTTTTTGGAAGTATAAGATAAGGAAAAGTTGTGTTAAAATTAAGTTTAAGTAGAAATTAATTGATTTCCAGAGTGTTTCAAATCCTTAATATTTCTTTTTTGAAATGCGATTCCCGGTAATTTGGCGTTGTGCGGCAGACTTAAACCTGGAGATCTCCATATCCCTTAATTTTGCGTGTTTGGTCTTTCTACCCTGTACCCTGGCGCGCCATTTTCTCCAGTTGCGCGGGTGCATTTGCTCTTGCATAAACTTAATCACCTCTTTTTCGGTAAGTCCAAACTGGTATTCAATAGCTTCAAATGGCGTACGGTCTTCCCAGGCCATAGCAATTACCCGGTCTTGCTGGCGCTCATCTAATTCAAACTTTTCAGCGATGCTCATTTTTACTCGATAAGTGAGGTTTTAAAATTCATTCCGGGTTCTCCTCGAAATCAATTTTTTTAAGCCTTGCCGGCCTACCCCGAAATTGCTTATTTCAAATTTAAGAAAATAGAAGACTTTGAAAGCTTGAACATTGGTGAAGGTTTTGTAAAAAAGAAAGCAATTTTATAGAAATCAATAAATTGAAGCAGAATAAAAATTATTTGGGCGTTTCCCTGGCGGGTCGGGCTTTACGCTACAATCTTTTTGCTCGATAATCGAGATTTAATGATTTATGGTTTGTCTTGAAATTGAAGTTTTTTTAAATATTTCAGGTTCTTGCTCTGGGGTAGTTTGCTCGTTTCTCCCAAAAAGGATTTCCACTGCAATCCCTAACGCAAAAAAAATGTTGATTATGAATTTATAATATGAAAACTTCCCTATTATGCCATTTTAAAGCTTCCGGTGATGGAAACCAATTTTCATTTTCTGGTAATAAAATTTGCTTTCCTTCAAAAGCTGACAGTGGGAAGCTTGAGTTTTCATCCTCTATTGTTGGTGAAATTCTAACTAAGAAATCTGAATTAATTGTTACTAGACCACGATCGAAGGCCCGATGAAGTGTTGGTGATAATGCAATACCATTCGTGACTGTATCATCATTCGAAATACTGAAAGGATAAATATGGCAGGCATCTACCATTTGTACATTTTGAGTAGAATTTATTTTTAAACCCGAAATACAACAGGTGTAATCGTAAATTTTGGGTATAGTTTTTTTAAACATTCCACCTCGCACGAAAATTTCTTCTTCAAAATCGCTCTGCTCCAAAGTTTCCCTTAATTCGGCAATATGATTCTGATAATATTCTTTGGGCTCATTTAGTATCTCGTTTTTAATTTTATTTTCTTCATAATAATTGTCTTGTCTCAAGTAATTATTTCTGAAATCAGGAAAAAAAGCTTCAATTAAAAGCTGCTCGAACCACAATTGGTTTTCTGGAAGCTGAAGTAAGAAAAATAAATCCTTATCTATCTCAGCAAAGGCAATTGATTCATTTAAATTATTAAAGCTTTTGATACTTTTAGAACTTGTGGTTACGATATCTTTTCCCGGTTTAGGAACTAGATGCCAGAATGGCTCTGATCTCATATGAAAAAATGGTAAAGAGAAATTTCGAGAATGACCAGTTTGTACAAGTTCTTCCCAATTTTGCTTAAAAGCTAGAATAATTTCGGAGATAATAAATATTCTGTTTGATTTAATCACTCCTTTAGCAATTAGCTGAATTATGGCGAGAAGAAGAATTGGTTTATGAGGAGCTCTACCTAGATTTTCGCTGAAACCACGGTTTAGTTTTTTAAAATAGTTCGAATATTTATAAATAATTTCTTCAGACATATTATCCTACTGCCAATTTCTGACTTTCTTTTAAAATATAAGAAGGCATTTCTTCATGAAGTTTCCATTTAACGTTCATTGGTTTAGCGCCTTTCGATTTCACGAAATCTGCTTCACCTAAAAAGGTATAAGACATTGTAAACCCATATTCATCCACGTTCTGTTCTCTAACAAATAAGAGTATTTTTTTTCCTTTATCCCGGTGCTTAATATAGGACTCGCCTTTTGGAGAATCTGGAGCAGTACTGTTTTGCGATTGCCAGTGGAATAATCTCTTATTCAATGCATAATCTTCATACATTGTGGTAGGGGAATATTCTTTTTCAGTTTTTTTAAGTGTTACAAAGAGCGCTTCTATATTCAAATCTTTATTTTGAGCTACTCCTTCCCGGTTTGATGATTTCTTCTTAAAGCTACTCAAACCTAATGCTACTAAAATTTCTTCTCTATTATATCTACTATGAAGTTTTAAAGGGAAATCGAATTCCAAATCTATATCTTTTTCTACAAATTCAATTTTTTCAATTTGGTATTCTATGAACTCCTGCATTTCACGAAGCATATTTTTATTTTTCAGAAGAGAACGAATACTTTCTCTAACATTTGAGAAGCCTAAATTGGTACCAGTTTCTTTCCAAACGTCGTAATGAAACATTAGAAGCATAACCTCTTCCTCTTTGTTTAACAAATCAAGATTTATATTTTCCGAAATCAATTTTTTAATGAATTTCAAGTAAGTAAGAGAATTGGCGTGAATAAGCTTTCTTTGCAGGCAAGCAGTTAATTCTTTCTCTTGAGGTTCATTAAAATCTGGAATTACTTTAGCATCTGCACATAATCTTTTCCAACTTCCTTTTTTATAGACCTGTCGGATATCTAAGTGGTGAAACTCTAAAAAATTATGTAACGTAAGCGGGAGTGTCGAGTGATGTTTGAATCTTTGAATTTTCTGAAGAAGTTGAGGTCTTCTAAATTCAGTAGCCTCCCTAATATTTCGCAGAATTACTTCTTTAGCTTTTTTCTCTAGTACAATTGAGCATCCTAATGGAAGATGTGGAAATTCATCCTCGATCTCTGTGATTATAGATGTATGAGTTTTACCAACAAGCGCTCTAAACTTATGCTCAAAATCATACTCTGGCCTAGCATTTCCTACAAAATCAAGTACCGTTAAGCAATCTTTATCTTCAGCTAAGCGTAATCCACGCCCTAGCTGTTGTAAGAAAATTGTCAAACTCTCAGTTGGCCTTAAGAAAAGAACTGTATCAATATTTGGGATATCAACACCTTCGTTGAATATATCGACCACAAATAGATAATTAATTTCTTTTTTAATGAGTTTGTTTCTAACCAAATCTCTTGAGCCGCTATTTCCGCTAACGAGATAATCTGCTTTTAAACCAGAAAGAACAAATTTCTCAGCCATATATTTGGCGTGTTCCTGACTTACACAAAACCCAAGAGCTTGAACATCATTAATGTCGGTTAAATATTCTTCACAATTCTTTATAATGTCAGCTAATCGCCGATCATTTTCAGTATAAAGTTTAGTAAGCTCCTTTACTTCGTATTTACCTCGCCATTGAACGCTGGAAAGATCAACGGAATCGGAAAGTGCAAAATACTGGAAAGGACTAAGAAGCTTCCTGTTTAGGGCTTCAGGTAGTCTTATTTCCGCAGCAATTCTATTATGAAAATCTTCTGCTATGTCACCACCATCCATTCTTTCTGGAGTTGCGGTTAGACCTAAGAGAATTTTTGGATTAAATCTTTTTAAAATTGGACGATAGCTGTCAGCTTTAATGTGATGAACCTCATCTATAATTATGTAGTTGAAAAAATCCTCTGCTAAATCTAGCATTTTCAATCTACTGTGCAGTGTTTGAACAGACGCGAATAGCTCATCATACTTTTCTGGTTCATTCCCATCTACCCAAAGTTCACCGAAATTAGCATCGCGTAGAACGTGCTGAAAGGTGGAACGTGCCTGCATCAAAATTTCTTTACGATGCGCAACGAATAAAAATTTTGAGTTTGGATTTTTGTTCTTAAATTTCTTAAAATCAAAAGCAGAAATAACGGTCTTTCCTGTTCCCGTAGCTGCAACTAATAAATTTTTATTTCGATTGTGAATTTCTCTTTCTGCCTGTAATTTAGATAAAATTTCTTCTTGGTAAGAATATGGTTTTAGTTCGAAGAAAGTGGTAATTTGACTTGTATTATATGAACTCTGTCTTTTAAGAGCAGTGCTTAGCTTTTCTCTATGTGTGCCTTTTTTATAAAATTCGAATTCAGGATCTTCCCAATAAGTTTCAAAAGTTTTTTGAAACTTATCTATAATATGACCTATTTCTTGGGTGGTAACTTTAAGGTTCCATTCCAGGCCATTAGTTAAAGCTGAACGAGAAAGATTAGAAGAACCAATATAGCCAGTATGAAAACCTGAATTTCGTAAAAATAAATAAGCTTTTGCGTGCAGCCTTTCGTGTTCTGAATTATAGGAAACTTTTATTTCAGTATTTGCAAGCGATGAGAGGTATTCCACAGCTTTTACATCTGTGGCACCCATATAAGAAGTGGTAATAATCTTTAATTTTTTACCGCTTTTGGTAAATTCTTCTAGTTCCTTGGATATCTCGGATCGATTTGTGCCAGTGATTTCGGTCGGTTAGTGCCAGGCATTTCGGTTCAAATTGTGCCACTTTTGGTTTTAAGTTAAACCTATATCGGTTCGTTTTGTGCCAGTTGTTTCGGTTCGTTTTGTGCCACTTTGAAAGATCAAGTAAATAATACCTTGTCGCTTAAAAACAAGCGATATGGCCAATACACTTGATCCAATGGACTTAAAACAAATTATATCCTTACATCTCGATGGATTTAGCAACCGTAAAATAGGTGCCACCCTTGGGATCTCCCGCAATACGGTAAATACTTATATGCGGTTGTTCAAGGCCAGCGGCCCTTCTCCTAAAGAATTATTGCACCTTGATAATGCTAGCTTAGAGAAGCTTTTTCCTTCACACACTACTATTGACAACCCTCGTTATGAGGAACTGATGTTATATTTTGAGGGGGTCAACAAGGCCCGGAATCATCCAGGGTTTACTTTTTTATACCATTATCAGGAATATGTAGGGCAGGCCAAAGATCCATACGGCTACACCCAGTTTATGGAACACTACCGGCGCAAATATGCCAAGGTTAAAGGTTCGATGAAACTTGAACACGACCCTGGGAATGAAGTCTTTATTGATTATGCCGGCAAAAAGCTCCAAATTATTGATAAGGAAACCGGGGAACTGACCCCGGTAGATGTATTTGTAGCCATCCTTCCTAATAGCCAGTATACTTACGTGGAAGCCTGTAAAAGCCAGAAACGTGAGGACCTGATTACTTGTTGCTGTAATGCCCTGCACTTTTATGGAGGCGTCCCTAAAGCAATTGTCTCCGACAACCTGAAATCAGCGGTTACCCGTGCCAGCAGATATGAGGCTGACATCAACAGGAGTTTTAAAGACTTCGCACGGCATTACGACTGTGTGATCAATCCTGCCCGGGGCTATGCCCCGCAAGATAAAGCGTTGGTGGAGAATGCCGTAAACCTTGCCTACCAGCGGATCTATTATCCCCTTCGGGAAATGAGCTTCTTCTCTTTAGAAGATCTTAACCGGGAGATAAAACGCTTGTTGGAGCGGTACAATGACCTGTTGTTCTCCCGCAAAGAAGCCAGTCGCAGGGAACTCTTCCAATCTGTGGAACGGGAATACTTAAAGCCCTTGCCAGAGACAGTCTATGAACTGAAAGGCTACCGAAGGGCAAAGGTTCAGAAAATAGGCTATGTATACTTCTCCCCGGATAAAAGCTATTACAGCGCACCCTATCGTTACATAGGAAAAGAAACCACCATCCATTATACCAGTTCCGTGGTTGAAGTATATTACTATCATCAGCGGATCGCCCTGCACCAGCGCAACCCCTCAAAAGGCAGTTATAATACCAACAAAGATCATCTAAGCAGTACACATAAATACTATAGCGATTGGAGCCCTGAATTTTTTAAAAAGAAAGCGGCCATACATGGCAAGCACGTGCTGGGCTGTATCGAGAAAATAATCACCGCGGTAGACTATCCGGAAATAGGATACAAACGAGCTATGGGGGTCATCCAGCTCCATAAATCCTATGGCTCCCAGCGATTGGATGATGCCTGTAAAAGAGCTTTGCAAGCAGACGCGGTTACTTACCTGCGCATTAAGAATATCCTGAAAAACAACCTGGACAAAAGCTCTCTGTTTTACCAGGACCTCGAAGAAGATAAACCACACATCCCGGAACACGATAACTTGCGGGGTGCTTCTGCATATCAATAATAAACCATTTAAATCTAATGAATATGAACAACAATCAGACTATTGAAAAACTAAAACAAATGCGCCTGGGGGCTATGGCCCAGTTGCACCTGCAGCACATAAAGGACAACCGCATAGAGAATATCACTGCTGATGAATACCTCGCTCTGCTGATCGATCACCAATGGGAAGACCGGCAGAACCGGAAGATAGAGCGGCTCTTAAAACAGGCCGGCTTTAAACAAGAAGCGAACCTGTCCGATGTGAATTACACCCAGCAACGCAACCTGGACAAGAACATGTTTACCCGTTTAGGCACCCTGGATTTTATCACCAGAAAGGAAAATATTATCCTTACCGGGGCGTCCGGGGTTGGCAAAAGTTACTTGGCCCAGGCTTTAGGGCATCAGGGTTGTATGATGGAATACAAAACCATTTACACCAATACTGCCCGCCTTTTTAAGAAATTAAAACTAAGTAAAGTAGATGGCACTTATCTTAAGGAACTTGGGAAACTCATCAAAGCAGATTTATTAATCCTGGATGACTTTGGTCTGCAGAGCTTTGATAACCACGCCAGGGAAACCCTGATGGATATCATCGATGACCGGTACAACAAAGCTTCCACAATTATATCTTCACAAATACCTGTATCAGCCTGGTATGATATTATTGGGGAAGGAACTATTGCAGACGCTATTTTGGACAGGATCGTAAACTCCTCACATCGGATCGACCTCAAAGGAGAATCACTAAGAAAAGGAGCTTTAAAGAACGAGTAACATTAATTTTTTATATAATTGCAGTATCTTTTAAAGTGGCACTGTTTGACCGAAACAGGTGGCACCATCACTCCGAAATAGCCATTCCTTTTTAAATATTCGAATTCCAGAAAATTTAATAAAAGAAACTAGCCAGCATATTTCATCGGCAGAAAGAATTTCTTTTTTAATTTCACTCTCCAAGGAA
Organism: Salegentibacter sp. UBA1130; assembly: GCF_002311535.1. Lineage (NCBI taxonomy): Bacteria > Pseudomonadati > Bacteroidota > Flavobacteriia > Flavobacteriales > Flavobacteriaceae > Salegentibacter > Salegentibacter sp. UBA1130. Next base: position 16,842 of record NZ_DCAP01000011.1, read on the forward strand.
ATTCCAACATTGTTTCCGGTAAATAGTTCGCTTTGACTTAACCGAGTGTAAGGAGTAATTTCCTTCAGCCTGGCCTTCAAATTTGAATATGGAAAATCTAGTTTAGAAAAAACAGCCTGTAAAATCTTTCCTTCGTTTTCAATTAAATTTTCAGAGAATTCTGCACTGTTGAGCTCTTCTACTAAAAGATTTATAATTTTATTCGATAATTCAATTTGTTTTAAAGGACGGTCTTTATCTTTGATTTCCTCCAACGCAAATTTGATGTTTTCACTCAAATAAGTACTCAAATATTGAGAAGCTTCTTCCTTATCTAAAGGTGTTTCGCTAACGTGGAATTTCTGTAAATCTACATTTTCGAGTTTATTGGAAACTAATTTAGTTATTAGCTGCTCGTAAAGGCCTGTTTCAAAACTCATTTATACTTATTGATATAATAATTAACAATTGGAATATCTGCTTCAGCCCAATCTAAAGATTTTAATTTTTCAATAGGAAACCATTCTACTTGCGAATGTTCTAAAAGCATAATTTTGAAAGTCTGCAAAGAACATCGGAAAGGTATCAATTGAATTTTCTTTGATTCAGGATAGCTATGTTCGTTGGAGGGTAATTGTTCCAAAACTTTAATTTCTACTCCTAATTCTTCTATAATTTCTCGTGTGAGACACTCTTCAAGAGTTTCTTCTTTTACTTTTCCACCAGGAAACTCCCATTTGTTTGGTAAATGCATTTTACTGCTTCTTTGCGCACACAATACTTTACCCTCATGTTCTATAATAGCACAAGCAACTTTTATCATTAAAGGGATTTTATTAGAAACTAATTCAATAAAGAAAATTATAAAGCTCAATTTAACATTTAATTTAGAAACCAAAAAAGGTTTTCCATAAACCGATAAAATTTTATTAACTCAAAATACTCATAACTATCTCTTCTTAAAATCCCGGATTTACCAAAAGAATTCCCCTAACTTTAAAACAAAAAATGTTTCAGCAGCAATTCTTCTTAATATTAATATTCTTGGTTATGAGTAAATTACTTCTTTTCGATTTTAGCGTTACCTCTAACTGGAGTGCCTGGGAAGTAGAAAACGATGTAGTAATGGGGGGAAACTCCACTGCCAGGCTGGAACGCAGTGAGTCTGGCAATGCTATTTTTACTGGCCATGTTTCGTTGGAAAACAACGGTGGTTTTGCTTCGGTGCAGTATCATTTTCCATCTAAAAATATTAAAGGCTATAAAAAAGCGCTGATCTTGCTGAAAGGAGACGGGAAATCTTATCAATTTAGAATGAAGGCCAATTTACAGGATAGAGCTTCTTATATCTACACCTTCAAAACCACGGGAGAATGGCAAACAATTGAAGTTCCGCTAAAGGAAATGGAACCGGTTTTTCGTGGTAGAAAACTTGATCTTCCTAATTTTTCTGCAGAGAGTATTCAGGAAATTCGCTTTTTAATCGGGAATAAAAAAGCAGAAGATTTTAGGCTGGAAATTGATAAAATAGAGTTGGAGTAAGTATCTCGCTGAAAAAGATTTTCCGAATTAATTTATCGTTTTTCAGCGCCAATAAGTCTTAACTATCTTTCTATAAAAAACTAATAATAGGCAGTTTTCCTAATTGCTATGCTTTCACTTATCTTTGAAGTAAAACTACTTACCTATGAAAATTGTTGTTTCCCCGGCCAAAAGCCTGGATTACGAATCTAAATTACCTACTACCCGCGGCACTCAGCCTGCTTTTTTAGAAACCACGGTGAAGCTTAATCGCAAGATGGCGAGAATGACAAAAAATGAGATTTCAAAATTAATGGGAATCAGCGATAAGTTGGCCGATCTTAATTATACCCGCTACCAGGATTTTGAGGAAGAACACAACAAAAAGAATTCCCGCCCGGCGATGTATGCGTTTAACGGAGATGTTTACACCGGCCTGGATGCCTATACCATCCCCACCGATAAACTGGACCGCCTTCAGGATATTTTACGAATCCTTTCGGGACTTTATGGCGTGCTAAAACCGCTGGATCTTATGCAGCCTTATCGGCTAGAGATGGGAACTTCTGTAGGTATTGAGCGTAAGAATAATCTTTATGAAGTTTGGCAATCAAAAGTTACTAAACTCCTGAATGATGAAATGAAGGAAGGCGAACTTTTTATCAACCTGGCCAGCAACGAGTATTTTAAAGCTGTTGACACTAAAAAACTAAAAGCTGACGTGATCTCACCTGTATTTAAAGATTTCAAGAACGGAAAATTAAAGATCATCAGTTTCTTCGCAAAAAAAGCGCGCGGGGCAATGGTACGTTATATTATCGATAAAGACGTAAATACCATGGAAGAGCTAAAAAGTTTTGATTATATGGATTACCGTTTTAGTGAAGAACATACGGAGAAAGAGAACGAACCGGTTTTTATTCGTTAGTTCTTTTCAGTTTTCAGTAAGCAGTCTCAGTGGGCAGTGGTTAGGGTTCTTGAGTTCTCGGTTTTTAAGCAATTCTTGTATTCGTCATCGCGAGTTCGGAACGAGCGTGGCGATCTGTAGTTACAATTCCTAGTCACTTTGAGTTTCCGACGAGAGTCGGAAGTATCGAAAAGTGCTTTGTGTTTAAAAGTTAAGCGAAAAGTTAAAGGTAAGAGAAGAGAGAAAATAATAAAGTTTCAGAAATCAGGATATTTTTTGAAAACTCAAAACCGATAACTCACAACTGACCACTCACAACCGAAAACTGAACAACTTTTACCAATCTCCCAACAAATTATTAACGCTTCCTTGGCAGCTGAAAAAAGATTAGCGATCTAATTTCGTAATCGTATAGGAATGTTTTATTTCCGTGACGCACAACCTAAATCTGCCAATTTTGAAACAACAATACACTAAATTAATCCTGCTTTTTTCTGGGATTATTCTTTTAATTTTTACTGCCTGTAATAATAATGCACAGGAACCGAAGAAAAAAGTTCCACCAACGCAATTAGATACTATTTCAATGGAACCACCGGTTTTTAAAACTACTTACCGGTTAGATTCTATTCAGAATAAAGAACATTTGGATAGTCTTTTTAATGATTTTTCTGAAGAAGATGTAAAGTTGGTCTATACGCTAAACCGAATTGACGCTTATCGCGTTAAACCCGGTGCCAAACTAATAATTCCCGATTCTTTGGTAAAGGATTTGAATGTCTATGCACCTTTTCCGAAACTAATGAAGCCATTAGATTCAATAGAAAAAACCGTGATAATTTCAAAACGAATCCAGGCTTTTGCACTTTACGAAAATGGGAATTTATTGCATTGGGGTCCGGTGAGTACCGGGAAGCAAAGCACAGGCACACCTTCGGGTTTATACTACGGCAATTATAAAGCCAAGCGAAAAATAAGTACCATAGACCAATCCTGGATTATGCCTTATTATTTTAATTTTATGAATTTTGAAGGAATTGGGACACACGAATATACGCTCCCGGGATATCCTGCCAGCCACGGCTGCGTTAGGATGTACCGGGAAGATGCAAAAATGATTTACGATTGGGCCAATATGTGGGAATTAAAAAGTGATGTGATTGTACAAAATGGAACCCCATTTATGGTGATAGGTGAATATGATTATAATGATATTCAACCCTGGTTTAAACTTGCAGAAAACGGGCGAAGTAATGACTTAAACAAGGCTGAGATAGATACGCTAAAAGTTTATGCCCAGCGTTATAAAAACGATCCCTTAAACTTTAAATTTGAAGACTTAAGCGACCAGGATATTGTGCTTTAGATGCTTTTAGATTTTGTATTTTAGTCAGAAATTCGTTTTTATGAAATTAAGATTTTCGATTCCAGTTTTATTTTGTGCATTTTTATTTTGCTTCGGAAGCCTGGTGGCCCAGGAAACTACGGTTATGGTTAGGGCACTGGCAAAAGATGCGAAATTTATAGGAAGTTCTATTGGCGGCGCTAAAATTATTCTTAGAAATGCTGAAACGCGAGAAATCCTGGACCAGGGTTTAACCTCAGGGAGTACAGGAAACACCAAATTAATTTTGCAAACTCCCAAAAAGCGCTACGATAAACTCACCGATGAAACTACAGCGGGATTTGAAGCTAAATTAAATATAAAAGAACCTACGTTCGTAGATGTAGAGGCCCACGCACCGGTTAATAAAAAACAGGCCAAAGTAATTTCTAGCACTCAACTATGGGTTATTCCTGGGAAAGATATTACCGGTGAGGGGGTAGTACTGGAAATCCCGGGATTTGTGGTAGATATATTATCGCCACAAACTCACGAACGCATTAAAGCTTCTAATGGAATTAATCTAAAAGCCAACATTATTATGATGTGTGGTTGCCCCGTTACCGAAGATGGTGTGTGGGATGCCAATCAATATGAAGTAAAAGCGATCATAACTTCAGAAGGAAGTGAAATTAAAGAAGTCAGCTTAAACCCAACCAATAAACCCAGTACCTTTACTGCAAATACAAATTTAGAAAAAGGCTACTATACCATCACGATCTACGCTTTTGATCCCGTGACAGGCAATACCGGTGTAGATAAAACGAATATTATTATTAATTAAGTTCTCGGTTCTGAGTTGGCAGGTGCTATTACTTCGTCAATGCGGGCAAGAAACGAAGCCGGCGATCTTTTGATTGGGTTTCCTTCCGTCCCTTCGAGACGGTAGGAGGAAGTATCGAGAAGAGCAGAACTTCTATGAGTTCTCGATACAGCGTTATTTTCGTTTTTGCTCAAATATCGCCATTCGAACTGACGACCGGACGGAATAAGAGAAAAGAGTCGGGATAAAAGAAGCAAGACCAAAGACTCTGAAATATCCCAAAACTCGCAACAACTACAAACCATAAACACCAAACTTTCAAACCCGCAACCGGTTCAACCGGGAACTGACAACCGAGCCCAGTGAAGAATTATTAGTGGATTCGTGGCGTAACAATAACTCGGAAACAATAAATCAAGTACAGATTACCGTGTCCTGCAATCGCAGTTCTCACAAAGACGGAAACTCAAAACTCCAAACAATAAACTGAAAGCTGCCAACTGCCCACTTAATTTTTACATTCAAAACATTTAATTAAAGCCGGGCTTATTTTTGCACCTTCAGAACCTTTAAGGGGTTTGTTCAGTAATTCTTTTTCAGCGATTATTCGGTGGAATTCTTTGGCGTATGCTACTAAATTTTCACGGCGGGATTTAATCTTTTCAGCAATCTCTTTTCCGTCTAATTCGTAGATTTCCCTGGGCCAAATTTTAAAAGCATCGGCAATAGCTTTATCAGTCATTAATTCCTGTAATTTTTTTGCTTCCGAGGTAAAGATTTCTTCAGGAGTATCAGTAAGGAAATAAACATCGTTAGGATAAACCAATCCCGGCATATAATCTATTTCCTTTTCAAATGGCCGAACTTCCGGTTCAATATTCTCATTCGAAATTATTCCGGGAATAACGCCCTCTAAATTGAAAAAAGCATTATCCCTGTCACCGGCCACGGGAAAGGCTTTAAAAGAATTATTTTCTTCCTGAATTACCCAGCCCCACTGCTTGGCGTGCCTGTCCCAATCGCCAATAAGCATATCAAATAATCGAGCCCTCACCAATGCATTTCTATCTATCGAAACTTTTTCAGGATGTTCATTTTTTAATTCCTGCAGGTTCTTGGTGTCAAGAATTTCAGCTACATGTTTATAACCGGTCCAGTTCTTTTCTCCTTCGGTTTCATATTCTAAAAGGAACAATCTATTGCCGTATTTCTCGTTATATTTTTCGCCTAGAAAATCCTGTTTTGGAACAAAAACCACTTTGGGATGGGTGTGTAAAACATTAGCTTTTTCTGAAAGTGCAGCGGCGAGAATTGCGCCGTATGGGTGCGAGGCCGAAATTGCATCTATCACAATATTTTCCAACCCAAGGCTTCGGGCAAACTGGGGAACGTGGGTAGATGGATCTTTATTTACACTGCGCAGGGAATAAAGAAAACCCTCATTATCCTTTAAACGAAGGGAATGGGTTTGGGTACCACCACCTTCTTTTACGATTTTCATTCCGCCGTAAAGTGTATCGAGAAAAAGTACAGGAACTTTTACGGGAGTGGCCCAGGCTTCGCGGTAATTTTCTCCCTGCATAATATTTTTAAGCGGATTGATTTTATATAAACTGCTTGCAGCGACTGTAACGGAGTCGTGCGCACGGAAATCTATATCTTCAATATCTTTAAAATCTTCTATTGTTGCGGTTTCAAATTCCTTATCGGTACCTAAAACCGAAAAATAAATAAGTCCTATAAAACCAATAAGAAGTATTAAAACCAGCCAAAGCAGCTTTTTCATTTTCTATAATTTATTGCGATTTAAAAATAGCAATAAAAACGAGGATAAGCATTCAAATTTGCTGAGGCTTTAGCGGAATTTCATTTAAAAGATTGTTAAGCTGATTAAGGGAATGGGAAGCGATCAAACCTTTATGAATTTTAATATTTTGATCTTCCGATTCCAGTATAAAACTATTTTTATATTTTCTAATTGCGCTAAGTTTGGTGAGATCTATACTCTTAGGAAAGAGTGAATTTTTAGTAAGGATATTATTATTTATTTGGAGGTAGTGATATTTGTTTTCGTAGTACCAGGTACCAATTTCTAAAAAGCCCAGGATTAACCAGGGATATATAAAAATAGGTGCTGAATCGATTATAAAAGCGATAGTACCAATAATTACCGATACGATGCCGTAAAGCAGTTTATACTTCAGTCTTTTTTGTGGATAATATATGGTCACAACTTAACGTTTAAAATAATATTTGAATAGTGCTAATATCAAGATCAATGCCTATTAAGAGGCACTTTGAAATTAGATAAAAGGAAATTCAAATAAATTATGGTTAAGTTGCGGAAAAATTAGGGGGTAATTTTAATGAAATTAATAAAAAAACCTCATTATTTCAATAATTTTTTAATGTTTTCTTTTAACTCCTTATCTCTTAAATTGACACCGACCACGCGACCGTTGGTATTTATAAGATAATTGGAAGGGGTGCGCTTTATTCCGTAGTTGGTAAAAACCGGACCTTCCCAGCCTTCCAAAGCGCTAAGGTGTTGCCATTTTAAATTGTCTTTTTCTATAGATTTAATCCAATCGGTTTGTGAAGTATCACGGGAAACCGCTACAATTTCGAGTCCGTCTGACTTATATTTTCGATATAATTTTTTTAGCTCGCGGTTTTGCATTTTACTGGGTTCGCAGGTAGAAGCCCAAAATTGTAAAAGGGTTACTTTACCTGTTAAAGCTGAAAATTTTCGTGTTTCCCCAGTGGGTGTAGGTAATTCAAAATCTACATATTTTTCGCCAGGTTGGGGGATGTTGTCATTATTTAAAATACTAAGGATTCGCTTTCCCAAAGCGCTTTCCTGAATTTCTTCAGGAAAAAGATCAAAATAATGAGCCGTAGTTTCCTGTCCCCATTTTCCTGAGACTTCATAAAGCATCCGGGCACTAATCAAGGCGTTGGGATTGTTTTTTATAAATTCTTCCTGGCGTTTTCTAAGTTCGGCTTCACTAATTTTATCATAATCTTCATAAACTGTTTTTATTTCGTCAACTAATTCCTGAGAAATAGAGCCGGTAACTTCGGCATCCTGGAAATCGGTATTGCTTGCATCAAAACGCATAGGTTTGTCCTGCAACCATAATTCTTTGAATTTAGAACGATCTTTAGTATGCAGCATTACCCACATTCTGGGTTCGGAAAGTTTAGTTTCGAATTTAAAGCTATTATTTTGAACTTTTGCGGAATCCAGCGTACCTCCATTTACCAAATCCCGAAAATAAAGCCAGCTGCCATCTTTTATATCATTTGTTTTACCGGTTAAAGAAAAAGAGGATTCCTGAGCCGTACCAGAAAATAGGCCTAATGCAAGCGCCAAAAGGAGAGAGGTTAACCGCATGATTTATTAGGTTTTGGAAATTAATTTAGTGAAAATATCGATTAAAAATTCAAATAAAAATAGGGCATTGAATCTGCCGCGATAGTTTGCTTTAATCGCAGCGGTACAGAAAGAGGTATATTCTATTAAAGTAATTCCTATTATTTAGACTCGGGAAATTTCCACTTCCAAAACTTGAATTTTCCCGTGAGTAGAAACGGAACTCCTAGACCGGTTAAAGCGCCGGCAAAGAAATTTAAATTATAAAATGCAAAGTAGGAGCTCCAAAAGAGCCCTACGAGTATAAGAAAAAGGCCGACTAATCTAGCTGTATTCACAGGGAAAAATTTTAAGGAGCTTAACCAAGAACAATAACTTCTAAAGCCTGGTCTAAAAATACAACCAGCATAAACGCAGTGAAAATAATTCCTACTAATTTTAAAATATTGATTCGATCTTTCATGATTAAGGTTTTTTAGTATTTCGATAGATATTTTTTAGTGATGCTTTCCTGAAGAAATTTCTTATGAATTGAGGAAGCAATATCTTTCGAAAAATCGGTTTTAAATAACTCGATTTTTGTAAAACTAGCGGTAAATATAAGGAAATTCTAAGCTTTTTGCCAAATTTATATTTTTTCCGGAGGATTTTATATGGTTTTTGGTTAAAAAATTAGTAGTAATGTAAGATTAGATTAATTAGTTTTTTTAATGAAGATAAGGTGAAAAAAAGATTAAGGAATATTTGTTAAACCGGGTTATTCCAGCCTTCTAAAGCCGCTTCTATGGTGAAATCCAGGAAGTAGATTGCAATAATTATGAGAGCTATTATTCCCAGGATTTCTAAGAAAGTATAATTATGTTTTCTGTTAGTTTTATTATTTTCCATACCTGCCTTTAGTGATAAGTAGATGAAAATATTAAAATGTTACAGTAAACCTTGAAAAGCTTTGGATTATAGGGTTTATTCCAATTTAAATTCACAATGGCGATGCCACTGTTTTCCATCGTGTTTTAGCAGTGTAAATGATTTCGCGATAAAGGAAGCCTGAAACTCACGTTTTTTAAAATCTGCCCAGGCATCAGGAAATTGTTTGTAATGAAGATCTCGAGAGGCAAGCGTAATATGCGGATGAATTTTAGAAAATTTCTCGTGTTTCTTTAACTGCAAATTTGCTGCGATTACTTTTTGTAATTTGGTGTGAAGAATTTTTATTGGCTCGTGATCTTCAATATTTATAAAAATCACTTTTTGGTTAAACCTGCCAAAATCTTTTAAATCTACCCGTAAGCTTTTTTGATTCTCAGCAAAAATTTCCAGGAAACCAATAAGTATATTTTCTTCTGATTCAGAAAGCTGAAATGGAATTTGAAGGGTAATATGCGCGGGCAGTTTCAACGCATGTTTAGCTTTATATTTTTCAGCAATTTCCTGCTTTAGAGATTTTACTCGCTTACAAATTTCTTCCGGGGGAATTATAGCGAGAAAATATAAAGGCATTTCAGATTGAATTTTCGAGAGTTAATTTTATTCTCTTCCTCTTACAAAAACCGTTTTCTTATTAAAATAATAGATTAATAAACCAAAAGTGAATAAAAGTAAATTTTGTACAAGACTATCTACCATAAAATTTAAATCATCTCCCGTAGCGATTTTTATGAGCTTTCCTAGAATTGAAAGCCCGGGGCCAACCATCATTATAATTGCCCAAAAGTGGATGGCCATTTTTGCAAGTCGGTGTTTATTAAATAGCAAATATAGCAGCGTTAATTCTATAACTACCGCAATTAAGCCGAGGTAATTACCGGAAATAACCATATAAGTATTCCAAATAAGTATTAGGAAAATATAAATAATGAGCAGCCTATAAAACCATTTGTTTTTAAAAACTGTTTCCATAAATTATTTAGAAGCTTTTGCAGTTTTCGGGGTGAAATCCATAACTTTTTGATGCCTTAGCAAATCCTCAAAAGTTTCGCGCTCCCTTATTAAATGGCCTTTACCTTTATACCATAAAACTTCTGGCGGGCGGTAACGTGAATTAAAATTACTGGCCATTGAAAATGAGTAGGCCCCGGCATTGCTAAAAGCCAGGATATCTCCTTCGGTAATTTCAGCAATTCGGCGGTTATTGGCAAAAGTATCGGTTTCGCAAATATAGCCTACCACCGAGTAAAACCTGAATTTACCTTCGGGGTTAGATACATTTTTAATATCGTGATGAGACCCGTAAAACATTGGGCGAATTAAATGATTAAATCCGGTGTCTACCCCGGCGAAAACCGTAGAAGTGGTTTGCTTTATCACGTTCACTTTAGCTAGGAATTTCCCGGCCTCACTCACTAAAAATTTTCCTGGTTCAAAAACTAAAGTAAGTTCGCGCCCGTATTCTTTGCAGAAATTCTTAAAACGTTCGGTTAGTTTTTCACCTAACTCTTCAATATCGGTTTCAATATCATTTTCACGGTAAGACACTTTAAATCCGCTCCCAAAATCAAGAAATTCAAGGTTTTTAAAGTTTTTAGCCGAATCAAAAAGAATTTCTGAAGCGCGTAAGAAAACTTCAATATCAAGAATATCACTACCGGTGTGCATATGAATCCCGTTAATATTCATCCCGGTATTTTCAACAATACGCAGCAAAAGTGGCATTTGGTGAATAGAAATTCCGAATTTAGAATCTACGTGGCCTACTGAAATTTTAGAATTTCCGCCGGCCAAAATATGCGGATTTATACGAATACAAACCGGTACTTCTGGATGTTTGGCTCCAAACTGTTCAAGGATAGATAGATTGTCTATATTAATTTGCACTCCCAATCGTACCACCTGTTCAATTTCTTCTAAAGAAACTCCGTTTGGCGTATAAATAATATCTTTTGGAGCAACCCCGGCTTTCAAAGCAAGCTTCACTTCCTGTACCGACACTGTGTCCATACCACTTCCTAAGGAATTTAAATATTTCAGGATAGAAATATTAGAAAGCGCTTTTACCGCATAATGAATACGTAAATCTTTAATTTCAGAAAACGCATTTTTAAGTCGGTTAAACTGAAAAGCAATTTTTTCGGCATCATAAACGTAAACAGGGCTTCCAAATTCTTTGGCTACAGCGAGAAGATCTTGATTGGTCATAACAATTGAAAAATTTAAGTGGCAAAAAACAGGAGAAATTTCAACTCCCACAAGTGCAAGTCTCAAAAATAACGAATTCCCCGAAATTGTTAATATTTAAAGAGTAGATACTTTAACTCGCGGTGGCTACAGCGCTTTCTTTTCGTTTTCTAATAAGAATAATCGCCAGGGCGATAAAAACGCCGAGACCCGCCATAACTGCGCCGACCAAAGATGCAGAGGTGAAGCCATAACCAAAAGCAATTGGCAAACCGGCAAAATAGGCACCGGAGGCATTTCCCATATTAAATGCGCTCTGGTTCATAGAAGAGCCCAAGCTCTCCGAGCCTTTTGCTGAATTGATCATCACCATTTGAATAGGTGTGGAGAGGCAAAAAGCGATAGTAGCAATAAGGAAGGTCATAATCAAAATTGCAATTTGATTCTCGGCAACGTAAGCATTGGTAATTAAGGCAAACACCATTAAAACCATACTCATGATCACCGCATAAATAGGAGAAAATTTCTCGGCAAGCTTAGCGCCAATAAGGTTTCCTATTACCATTCCCACACCGGCAAGAATCATAACATAACTAACGAACCCTTCGGGGTGTCCCGCTACTTCAGTTATTAAAGGTGCTATATAACTGTACCAGGCAAAAAAACCGCCAGTACCAATAGTGGTAAGTAAAACCACCATCCAAAGTTCCCCACGTCTTAGCACATTTAAATCTTTTCTAATACCTTCAGAAGAAGATTTTGGAAGTACGGGCATCCAGAATTTTACACTGGCAATTGCCAGTAAACCCACAATTCCCACCAAGATAAAAGAAACATTCCAACTATAATTGTGGCCCAAAAAAGTTCCCAGCGGAACGCCAAATACGTTGGCCAGCGTTAGGCCGGTAAACATAATGGCAATAGCTTGTGCCGATTTCCCGGGTTTGGCCAGCTGGCCGGCAACCACCGCGCCAATTCCAAAAAAAGCTCCGTGTGGTAAACCCGATAAAAAACGGGAAACCAATAACAGCTCGTAAGAATTGGCAAAAGCTGAAAGCGAATTAAATAACGTGAACCAAACCATAAGAAGGAGCAGGGTTTTATGCGCCGGCCATTTCCCGCCAAAGGCAGTAAGCAAGGGCGCTCCAACTACTACACCCAAGGCGTAAGCAGAGATAAAATGCCCGGCCTGTGGAATACTGATCTCTAATGCCGAAGCTACATCGGGAAGAATTCCCATAATTACGAATTCGGTCAATCCAATGCCGAATCCCCCAATAGCCAGTGCCACAAGTGCTTTATTCATTCTAAGGTTAATTTTTAGCAAAGGGCAAAATTAAAAGGGATAAACTTAATAATGCATAATTTCATCAAAAAATTACGATAAGCTTATAGTGGGGAAATCGCAGTAATGACGGGCATTTTAAAAATTTGTAAACCTTAAGGAAATGCTAAATTTTCTTCTGGCTTTAGATTATCGCAGGGCTGGCGATATCCTAAAAAAGATTGGTACAATAGCTATACATTTGTTACTTTTGCTAACCGTAATTAATACTGAAGAAATAGCTGATTATGAACATACACGAATATCAAGGAAAAGAGATTTTAAGCAGTTTTGGCGTACGCATTCAGCGTGGTTTAGTTGCACATAACGCAAAAGAGGCCGTAGAAGCCGCCAAAGAACTAACTGAACAAACCGGTACCGGATGGCACGTTATTAAAGCCCAGGTACACGCCGGTGGACGTGGAAAAGGTGGTGGTGTAAAACTGGCCAAGAACCTTAAAGAAGTTGAAGAAGTTGCTGGTAACATTATTGGAATGAACCTGGTAACACCACAAACTTCTGCTGAAGGTAAAAAAGTACACCAGGTATTAGTAGCCGAGGATGTTTATTATCCTGGAGATAACGAGCCTGAAGAATATTACATGTCTGTATTACTTAACCGTGCAACCGGCCGTAATATGATTATGTATTCTACCGAAGGTGGTGTAGATATTGAAACTGTTGCTGAAGAAACTCCGCATTTAATTTTTACTGAAGAGGTGGATCCTGCAACAGGACTTATGCCTTTCCAGGCAAGAAGAATTGCCTTTAACCTGAAACTTAGTGGAGCTGCTTTTAAAGACATGACAAAATTTGTAATGTCTCTTTATAAAGCCTTTGAAAAATCTGATTCTTCACTTTTTGAGATCAACCCGGTTTTAAAAACCAGTGATGATAAAATTCTTGCAGTAGATGCAAAAGTAACCCTTGATGACAACGCACTTTTCCGTCATAAAGACTATGCTGAAATGCGTGATATTCGTGAAGAAAACCAAACTGAAGTTGAAGCTAAAGAAGTTGGACTTAACTATGTAGACCTGGACGGAAACGTGGGTTGTATGGTTAACGGTGCTGGCCTCGCGATGGCAACAATGGATCTTATTAAGCAAGCTGGTGGAGAACCTGCAAACTTCCTTGACGTTGGTGGTACAGCTGATGCAAAACGAGTTGAAGAAGCTTTCCGTTTGATCTTAAAAGACGATAAAGTAGAGGCGATCCTTGTAAATATTTTTGGTGGTATTGTTCGTTGTGACCGTGTGGCGCAGGGAATTGTAGATGCCTATAAAAATATGGGTGATGCTGTTAATGTGCCAATTATTGTACGTTTACAGGGAACCAATGCAGATATCGCCAAGAAATTAATTGACGATAGCGGATTTAAAATCCACTCTGCTGTTCAATTTCAGGAAGCTGCAGATAAAGTACAGGAAGTACTTAAATAATCCCGGAGTTTCGGGATTTCCTGTTAAAATTAAGACTGTCTAAAGTTTAATCTTATTAACCCGTCATTCTAAACCAAGTTCAGGGTGACGATAGGAAATAAGAAAAATTTTAGGCAGTTTTTTTGTGCCCTACTGTAACAGCTTAAATAAGAAGATGGTCTCTCGGTTATAAACCAATTAAATCATTCATCATGAAAAAGCTAGTAGTTATTTTAGGAATTATCTTCATCGGTCTTAGTAGTTTTACTTCTGTAATTGACAAAACGGATAAAGTTCTTGTTAAACAGATTTATGCAATGCTGGATGATCTTCCGTTGGAAATTGAGGAAGAACTTCTGGTTGAAGTAAGACTGATAATTAATGAGCAAAATCGAATATAAGTGTTGTTTGTTGAAGCTGAAGATCCTTTAGTGAGAAAACTAATTAGAAAGCGCTTGGATAAGAATACATTGGCAATACCTTTTAAAGTTGAAGGTGCTTATCGCTTGCCAATTAGAATTAAAGTATAAAATAATCGGCATTCTGACCCGAAGAGCCAGGGATATTTCAGTATTCAAAATTGACCCGGAAACGATCCCGAAACTTCGGGGCATGGTGACGAAAATTACAGAACCGGTTCATCACCGGTTTTTTTGTTCTCAGATATAAGTTAAAATTTCCTGAAATTAATATAAGTATGTAACATATAGAGTTTTAGACCGGTCTTTATAGTATAACCTTTAAATTTTATTATTATGAAGACTTTAAAATTAGTATTGTTTGCATTGGCGTTTAGTGCCGGAAGTTTAGTTCACGCTACTCCGGGAAATTCACCTGAAACTTCAGATTCCTTTAATAAGGAAATCCAGAATTTATTAAAAAATATTGAACTTGATATTGAAGAAGAAGTGGTGGCAAATCTTGTAGTGAGTTTTAACGAAAAGAATGAAATGCAGGTGCTTTATGTGGGAACCGAGCATATTCCCGCCGGGAAATTGATTAAAAAACACTTGAATCATAAAAAGATTAAGACCGTTTTAGATCCTTCTATTAAAAAATATAAGTTACCCATAAGATTAAAGCCTTAGTTATTTTTTCAATCAAAAAATGTAAAAAACAAAGAACCCGGCTCATCACCGGGTTTCATTTTTTAAAAAGATTCGTATTTATTCTTGCTCGCTATCAGGATACCATTCCAGCATCTCTACTTCAATATCCTTATTGCTTTCGTTTACCAATTCTTTAAATTTATCTACATCAGCAAAACCATCCTGACCTCTAAAATGGTAAGGAATTACCTTCTTAGGTGCAAATGCTAAAACGCCATCGGCAGCCTCTTCAACCGTCATTGTGTATGGCAGGTTCATTGGGATTAAAGCAATCTCAATATTTTCCAGTTCCTTCATTTCAGGAATGTTTTCAGTATCTCCGGCAATATAAAGGCGTTGCCCGTTTCTTTCTACTACATAGCCATTCCCGCGTCCTTTAGGGTGGTATGCTTCAGGATCTTCTGGAAGGTTGTACATTGGGATCGCTTCAATATAAAATTCAAGTACACGAGTTGTAGCACCATTTTCCAAAACCCTAACTATATCTTTCATTTCGTCAGGCATTTTGTCTCTTACAGCTTGAGGCACTATTATATAAGCTCCTTCTAAACTTAAAGCTTCCAGGGTTTCAATACTCATATGATCTCCGTGGATATCGGTAATTAAAACGAAGTCTGGATCTTCTATTCCTTCAAAAGCTTCGGCACCACCAACAGGATCTATGTAGAAAGTGGCATCGCTCCAGTTTACCGCGGCAGTAGCGTGAGATATAGGCTTAATATCAATAGAAGCCGAATCAGCCTCCAGCACGTTCTTTTCTTTTCCGTAAGGATTTTCATTTAGTTTATTTTCAGCATCATTGTTTTTTCCTTCATTCTTGCAGCCGGTAAATAAAATTCCCGCTGCGAGTAAGGTGAATAAATATTTCATAGTTGATTATTTTACATTAAAATTAATTAACCTACACTAGAATAGCCTCGTTTTTTTAAAATTTTATGCCAAATCCAGTCGCATTTTTATATCTCCACGGCTGTAAGGGTTATTTTTTCCAATAGGAATTTCTTTGAAGCCATACTTTTTATAGATATAAATTGCATTTTCAAGTTTTCGATTAGAAAAAATAATTAAATGATTCCAGCCCTGCTTTTTAGCAAAATGGAGGCTATGTTCCATTAATTTCTGTCCAATTTTTTTACCCTGGTATTCGGGACTTACTGCCATTTTTGTTAATTCAAAGATGCCATCTTCAATTTTCATTAAAGCCACGCAACCAATAATTTTTTCCTCATCTTTTACGAAAAAGATATTTCCACCGGTTACAATAATATATTTTTCGGGATTTCCCAGTACTTCTTCATCGTGGGGTTCTACCCAAAAATACTTTTCTAACCAGGCAAGGTTTAAGTTTTTAAAATCTTTGGAGTAAGCTGAATTATAAGAGACAATTTCCATTTTTATGTAGCTATTTTTTTGAACAAAAATAGAATAATTAAGCTGTAATTTCTAAGCCCAAAATCTGAATAAAGGTTTATTTCTGGCCTGTAGTACGATCTTTTGATTGTTTCCAGGGGAATTTTCCTTCTATTTCAATTTCCAAAGTAAAGCTTAAAAAGGTGCGAATTAGGATTATAAGTCCTAGATTGAGAATCTGCTCCATTTCGGCTCCATACACCACGGTGGCAATAATATCGGCAGCAATTAGAATTTCCAGTCCCAGTAAAATTGCACGTCCTAATTCTTCTCTTATTTTTTGAAAGCTCCGTACTTTTTCTCCCTGAAGTTTAAATGCATACCTACCCAGGGCAAGAAAGGTTCCAATTACCATAACGAGAATTCCTACCACTTCTATTACCAGGGCGGTTAGTTTAATAAGTTCTTCTGCTGTATCTGTCATGTCTTCATAAAATCTGTTATAAAAAATGATAGTGCCTTTCCTACTTGCGCGTAATTTTCATCGCTGGGGGCGGCTTCGCAAATATGTAAGTATTTACAATTTTTTTCTTCGGAAGCAATTTGAAGAAAACTTCTAAGCATATTTAAAGCAAAACCAGAAGGCGATTGTGCGCTAGATGGAAAATTTATAATGGCATCACAGTCCAGTTCCAACCCAAAAGGCTGTTTGTTAATAAACTCCAGCTGGGAATTAAAAGCTGCCATTTTTCCCTGGTGAGTTTGCAAAATTAGATCTTCAAAAAGATGGAATTTAATATTTGAAACCGAACTTATTTCGTCAAAAATATATTGTGGAGTATAATTTTTATGTAAACCGAAAGTTGAATATTTCCCGAGGAAACCATCTTGTTGTGCAAAGCTAAAACCATTGCCACTATGCCGGTGTTCCAACTTTCTTAAATCGGTATGGGCATCAATATTTAAAATATTTAGCGGTTTTTTTATGGCTTTAGAAGTGCCTTTAATATTGCCGTAAGCGTTGTTATGCCCGCCGCCAATAATAATTGGAATTTTCCCGGCTAAAACTATTTCCTCAACCAAAAAACTTACTTTTTCGTCTATTTTTTCTACCAGGTCCCCAAGTTTTGCATAATAGTTTGGATCGGCTTCATCAATATTGGCTGCTTTTTGCATTTCGGTTTTGCAGTCAATTTCACCAAGTAGAATAATATTTTCTGGAGCGGTGAATTCATTATTTTGAATATTCAGCAACGAATTTAAGCAAGCTTCCCAGGCCTTTGAAGCTCCGGCTTTTCCATGGTTAGCTCTAACGCCAATATCTTCGGGAATGCCAAAAAGCACAAATTTTGCCTTTGTTTTCTTAAGATCATCCAGACTTTCTACAAAACCTATTTTTTCCCCAAACCGGGTTTCACCGTCACGAATGGAAATAAGCTTTTCTACCGACTTATAATTATAGATTTTTAAACCGTCCATTATTCTATCATCTTTCCGTTAATAAAAACCGACTCTATAGAATTTGTGCCGAAAGCATAGGGTAAAAAGGTATAAGACGGAATTTCTTTCGTCAATATAAAATTGGCCTTTTTTCCTTTGGTGATACTCCCGTGGGTTTCGCTGAGTTCCATGGCGTATGCGCCGTTAATTGTAGCTGCGTTTATCGCTTCTTCCGGGGTCATTTTCATTTTTATACAAGCCAGGGAAACTACCAAATTCATATTTCCGCTTGGTGTACTTCCCGGGTTGAAATCGGTTGCTAATGCTAATGGCAACCCAGAGTCCAGCATTTCTCTCGCGGGTGTATAGGGAATGCTTAAAAATAGCGAGCAGGAGGGAAGTGCTACGGGCATTGTACTTGTTCCTTTTAAACTTTCAATATCTTCCGGGCGCATCACCTCTAAATGGTCTACGCTTAAAGCATCGTGCTCTATTCCTGCCTGGATACCTCCAATAGCCTTAAATTGATTAACATGTATTTTTGGTTTTAAACCGAATTTTTTCGCTGCAGAAAGCAGTTTATGGGTATCAGCTACGCTGAAATATCCTTTTTCACAGAAAATATCTATGTATTCTGCCAGGTTTTCTTCGGCAACTTTTGGTAAGATTTTTTCAATCACCAAATCCATATAAGCATCGGGTTTTTCTTTATATTCCTTCGGAATTGCATGCGCACCTAAAAAAGTAGCTTTAATTGGAAGCTCGTAATTTTTCTGAAGTTTCTTTATAACCCGAAGCATTTTTAACTCGCCTTCTTCGGTTAAACCGTAACCCGATTTAATCTCAACAGCACCGGTACCCAGTTTCATAACTTCTTCCAGCCTTTTAGCCGATTGTTGGTAAACCTCTTCTTCCGAAGTTTCCTGCAGGGTTTTAGCAGAGTTTAAAATTCCGCCGCCTCGATTGGCGATTTCTTCGTATGAAAGTCCGTTAATACGATCGGCAAATTCCAATTCCCTGTTCCCGGCATACACAATATGTGTATGAGAATCGCACCAGCTAGGCAGGATTATTTTTCCTTCAGCATCAATAGTTTTATCGGCATTGATTTCAGGTAAAGAATCCATTTCGCCGTAATCGGCAATCTTATCATCTTCAATAAGTAACCAGGCGTTTTTTATAGTTGGTAACTCCTTCATCTCAGTTCCCGATAGTTTATCTACCTTGTTTTCCCTTACCTGAAGTAGCTCTTTTATATTTATAAATAATTGTTTCATCGTGCTTAGTTTTTTGTCTGTTTTCTGCTGAAAATGTGCGTTAAACAAATATAAAAACTAAGCCGGGAAAACCGGCTTTTTCAGTAGAAACAAAAAAAGCTGACTGAATATTCCTGGTTCCGTCAAGCTGTCCCGAAGCTTCGGGATTGTTGCAGCTTCTAACATGTTGCTTACTATAATCATATTAGATCCTGAAATAAATTCAGGATGACGTTTAGAAAATCATTTTTCAGTAAACCTTTTTATTAGTTCTTATTTTTCAAGGATTTCATATCAATCACAAAACGATATTTCACATCTGATTTTACAACGCGATCAAAAGCTTCGTTGATGTTTTGTATATCTATCATTTCAATATCTGAAACAATATTATTTTCGCCACAAAAATCCAGCATTTCCTGGGTTTCTTTAATACCACCAATCACCGAACCGGCAATTCGTTTACGTCCGCCAATTAATCCGCCACCGTGCACGGGATCCAGAGGTTCAATTGCACCCACCAGGACCATTGTAGCGTCTCTTTTTAATAAAGCGATATACGGATTCATATCGTGACCAACCGGTACGGTATTCAAAAGAAAATCGAAACTTCCGGCTTGTTTTTTCATATCCTCTTCGTTTTTTGAAACCAGAACTTCATCAGCTCCCAGTTTTTTGGCGTCTTCAGATTTGGAAGGGGAAGTAGTGATCATCACCACGTGAGCTCCTAAAGCAGAAGCAAATTTTACGCCCATGTGACCAAGCCCACCAAGACCAATTACGCCAACTTTATCACCTTTTTTTACATTCCAGTGACGAAGTGGTGAATAAGTAGTAATCCCCGCGCAAAGTAGGGGAGCGGTAGCTTTCGCGTCAATATTTTCAGGAATGCTAAGTACAAATTCCTTATCTACCACAATTTGTTCAGAATAACCTCCAAAGGTATGGCCGCCTAAATGTTTGTCTTTACTATTATAGGTTAATGTGGCGCCTTTTTCGCAAAATTGTTCGAGGTCTTCTTTACAAGAATCGCATTCCTGGCAGGAATCTACCATACAGCCCACGCCTACAAGATCACCTTCTTTAAAATTACTTACGTTTTTCCCAACCTGGGTTACACGACCAATAATTTCGTGGCCCGGGACCACAGGATATTTAGAATTCTTCCAGTCGTTTCTAACCTGGTGAATATCACTATGGCAAACCCCGCAATATTCAATTTCAATTTGAACATCGTCTGCGGTAATTTGCCTGCGTTCAATGTTTAGTTCTTTTAAATTGGCATCGCTGGCTTGCGCGCCATAGGCTTTTACTTCACTCATATCAATCATTTTTCTTAAAGATAAAGAATAGAAAAGCTAATATTAAATGCCTATCCTGGTTTAACTTAATTTAACTTCTGTTTGATTATGAAAATCTTTAGGAATAGGAAACAGCCCAAAAACAAAGGACATTTAGAATATTTCTTTTTACATTAGGGCGAATTTTGAAAGCTTTAAAAATGACAAAAAAAAATCCCGGAATAAATACCATTTGCACCCATAGCGGAGAACTGGAAGACAAACAATTTAAAGGCGCGGTTTCACCATTATATATGGCTACATCTTATGCGTTTGAAGATGTTGAGGTAAAGCGCTATCCAAGATATTTTAATACTCCAAACCAGGTCGCGTTGGCTCAAAAAATGGCCGCTTTAGAACACGGGGAAGCAGCGTTGATATTTGGAAGCGGAATGGCAGCGGTAAGCACAGCGCTTATGGCTTTTGCGCAGAAGGGAGACCACGTGGTTTTTCAGAATACACTCTATGGCGGAACAAGTAATTTGATTACCGAAGAATTTGAGAAATTTGGATTGGAATATTCATTTACTAAAGATTCAAAACCCGAATCTTTTGAGGCTGAAATAAAAGAAAATACAAAGGTGATCTATATTGAAACACCTTCAAACCCACTACTTACTGTAACCGATATAAAAGCGATTGCCGAAATTGCCAAAAAACACAATTTGGTGAGTATGATAGATAATACTTTTGCTTCGCCGGTGAACCAGAACCCTATAGATTTTGGAATTGATGTGGTGTTACATTCAGCAACCAAATATATGGGTGGGCATAGCGATATTCTTGCAGGAACGGCGATTGCTTCTGAAGCGCATATTGATAAGATCTTTCAGCTGGCTAAAAATTTTGGTGGAAGTTTAAGTGACTTTACAGTTTGGATGTTGGAACGCAGTTTAAAGACTATGGGATTACGGGTAAAAGCCCAGAATGAAAATGCGTTGGAGTTAGCTCGTTTCCTTGAAAAACACGGAGACATTTCCAGGGTTTATTATCCCGGTTTAGAATCACATCCCGATCACGAACTTGCAAAATCACAAATGAAAGGTTTTGGCGGCATGATGTCGTTTGAATTGCGGGGAGGACTGGATTTTGATCTTTTTCAGAAGAAATTAAAATTGATAAAATCTTCTATGAGCTTAGCCGGCGTTGAATCTACCATCTTATCTCCTTCAAAAACTTCTCACGGCCTACTTTCTCCTGAAGAAAGAGAAGCCCAGGGGATAAAAGATGGCTTGATGCGATTTTCAGTAGGAATTGAAGAGAAAGAAGATTTGATGGAAGACCTGGAACAGGCATTGAAGGAAGTACGAGGATGAAAATACGTGGGACGAAGTTTGAAAGACTAACTTAAAATTAGATTTCCGCCTGCGCGGAAATGACAAAGTAAATATTATGAAACTAGATATATTGGCTATAGGCTCGCATCCAGACGATGTAGAATTAAGTTGTTCGGGCACTATAGCAAAAGAAGTAGACAGAGGAAAAAAGGTAGGGATTTTAGACCTTACTCGTGGTGAAATGGGCACTCGCGGCACTGCCGAAACTCGTGATAAAGAAGCAAAAGAAGCTGCAAAAATACTGGGCGTTTCAATTAGAGAAAACCTTGAATTTAGCGATGCTTTTTTTGAAAATAATACCGCCCACAAACTGGAAATTATAAAAATTTTACGAAAATATCGCCCCGAAATTGTTTTATGCAATGCAGTGGACGATAGGCATATAGACCACGGAAAAGGAGCGAAATTGGTAAGTGACGCCTGTTTCTTAAGCGGATTACGTAAAATAGAGACTATTTGCGACAGGGAAAGTCAGGAGGCCTGGCGACCCAAGCACGTTTATCATTATATCCAGTGGAAAAATTTAAAACCTGATGTGGTGGTGGATATTTCGGGATATATGGATAAAAAGATGGAATCGGTTCTGGCTTATAAAACCCAGTTTTACGATCAGGATTCTAAAGAACCTGAAACCCCAATTTCCAGCAGTAACTTTTTAGATAGTATTAACTACAGAGCGAGAGATCTGGGCAGATTAATCAATACTGAACACGCCGAAGGTTTCACGGTAGAGCGTTACCCGGCGGTAGATTCTATTTTTGATCTAATCTAGAATGAAAATTAGTTTTCGCTAATTAATTAATTTGAAGCTTCTTAGCTTTAAGTACAGGAAATAGCAGTAAAATTCGTTCTAATATTAAAAATTTTTCTTTGGGAAATAGTTAAAATAACCTACATTTGCAACCGCAATTAAAATGGTGGTTGTAGCTCAGCTGGTTAGAGCGCCGGATTGTGGTTCCGGAGGTCGCCGGTTCGAACCCGGTCTTCCACCCCTTTATTCAAGCCTTCAGTTTTCTGAAGGCTTTTTTTATGCGGTGAATTTAAAGAACCAGAAATATTAAAATAGGCGCAATGCTGAATTGGTTTCAGTATCTAGGTGGCACTGAATAATAACTATTTTTTCTAATAAGACTTCCAAAAGCCTAAAATCAATCCTTATTTTTACAACACTAAAATTTCGACTATGAACTCCAGAGAAGAGCAATTAAAAGCATTTGATCGATTATTAACTATCATGGAAGAGCTAAGAGAGCAATGTCCCTGGGATAGAAAACAAACTATGGAATCGTTGCGGCATTTAACCATTGAGGAAACCTACGAGCTTGGCGATGCAATTTTAGATAATGATGTAGAGGAAGTGCGAAAAGAACTGGGAGATCTACTGCTACACCTTGTGTTTTATGCAAAAATAGGAAGCGAAACTAAAGATTTTGATATCGCTGATGTTGCTAACGGAATTTGTGACAAATTAATAGCCCGCCATCCACATATTTATGGTGATGTAGAAGTAGCAGATGAAGAAGAAGTAAAGAAGAACTGGGAAAACCTGAAACTTAAAGAAGGAAAAACCAGTGTTTTAGAAGGAGTGCCACGCTCTTTGCCGGCAGTGGTAAAAGCCAGTAGAATTCAGGAGAAAGTGGCCGGGGTTGGATTTGATTGGGAAAAACCGGAACAGGTATTTGAAAAACTTCAGGAAGAATTAGGAGAATTACAGCACGAAATAAATACCGAAAATAAAGATAAAATAGAAGCTGAATTCGGGGATGTTATGTTCTCTATGATTAATTATGCTCGTTTTCTTGGTATAAATCCTGAAAACGCTTTAGAACGTACTAATAAAAAGTTTATTACCCGGTTTCAGTATTTGGAAGGCAAAGCAAAAGGACAAAATAAAGCTTTAAAGGATATGACTTTAGCTGAAATGGATGTCTTTTGGAATGAAGCTAAGTTGTTGTAAGATTTTTATTTCCCAAAAATAATCACCTTAGGATTAATCTCCAATGCTGAAAATCCCAGGTTATTTCTTATCCAATCCAGGCTTTTTGCAGTATAGAAAAAAACATGGGTACGATCGTTTTTATAATACCAGTTATTGAAATCTATTTCTTCAGAATAAATAGAGGTTTTACAATACAATTTCCCTCCAGCATATAGTCGTTGGGCTAATTCGCTGAATTCACGCTTTGGATCATAGAAATGTTCCATGACTTCACAACAAATAATAAAATCGTAAGTAGCGTTTAATACGGCGGTATTCGGGTAAAAATAAGGATCGTATAAAGCAATGGAATATCCTTGTTTTTCAAGAATGTTTGCGGCAACTGGCCCGGTGCCACAGCCGTAATCCAACCCGGAATGTTTTGGAGTAAAATCCGTGAGAATTTGAGAGGTTATGGGGCTTACAAAATCCTGGTAGCCGAGATCTTCTATGTCATTATTGTGCGTGAGGTATCGTTTTTCTTCGGCGTATTTTGAAATATAGAAGTCGGGTAAAAGTTGAATGCCACCACAAGTGGTGCATTCAACAAATTCCCTGTTCTTACTTTTCCAGAATTCTTTGGTTGCACCTTCGCAAAGAATACATTTCATATCGCTTTTCTTAGTAAAGCGACTTGATTTTACGAAGTTTTTCTTTCCAAACTTCCAGTTGTTCTTTCTGGTCAGCTATATTTTTGTGTACTTCCTGTACCAACGGGTTATCATCATCTACATTAGAGAAAAACTGTAAGTTGTTTTCTAACTGTCTAATTTCAGCCTTTGTTTCCTCAATTTTCTTGGTAAGGAAATAATGCTCATTACGAAGCTTTTTATCATCGTCTGCATCATTTATAGCCTGTACTTTATTTTCGTATTTCAGCATTTCAGCTTTGGTGTGATCTACATCTAATTTATTGAAAAGCTGATCTAAAGCTTTATTGAATTTTCCTTCAATAAAACGCTTATTGTGAGGTACTTTTCCAAGATTTTTCCAGTCTTCAATAAATTGTTTAATCTTAGGTAGATCTTCTTTTTTATCGCCGGTTAGCTCTACAGATTTTACCTGCTCTAACAATTCTTTTTTCTTATCAAAAGCTTCAAATTCCTCTTTATTCTCATCGTCACGATTTTCGTGCATGCGTTCAAAATAATGATTGCAGGCAGCTTTAAATTGTTTCCAAACCTTGTCGCTATCTTTTCTTGGCACGTGACCAATCTTTTTCCAATCGGCCTGGATTTTCTTCATTAAAGGCGTAACCGTCTTAAAATCGTCGCTATCTTTATTTTCTTCAGCGATTTTAATAAGCTCTTTTTTCTTTTCAAGATTATCGTATTGCTGCTTTTTTAGGTTTTTGTAAAAAGCGTTTTTATTTCGGTTAAATCGGCGAACGGTTTGTTTGAAATCTGTCCAGGTTTCTTCGTTTTTACTACGTGGTACCTTCCCGGCGTTAAAAAATGCTTCCCGAAGCGCTTCAATTTCTTTAATTTTTTGTTGCCATTTATTGTGGCTTTTATACTCTTCGTCTGCGATTTCCCTAATTTTCTCAATAATAACCTGCTTGGCCTTCCAATTCTCCTCGTAACGCTCATCCATCGTATTAAAGAATTCCTGGCGCTTATCGTGAATTTGTTTGGTAGCACTGCTAAAACGCTCCCAAATATCTTCCCGAAACTCTTTTGCAACCGGCCCAAGTTCTTCTTTCCACATTTTGTGAAGCATTTGCAATTCCCTAAACGCACGGTTTACATCGTTTTCCTGCACCAGTTCTTCGGCACGGTCTATTACTTTTAATTTTTGATCGAGGTTGTGTTTAAAATCAAGATCGCGGAATTCACGATTTAAATGAAGAAAATCATAGAAATTCTCTACGTGATGGTGATAAGTATTCCATATATCGTTATATTTTTCTCGCGGAATAGGGCCCGCAACACGCCAACGATCCTGGAGCTCTTTAAAGTGCTTGTAAGTGGTATTTATATTTTCTTCAACATCAATTAGACCTTTTAATTCTTCAATAATTTCCAAGCGTTTGGCCAGGTTTTTATTAAGGTCTTGCTTTAGTTGCTTGTAGTAATTATTACGTTTTTCCCTGTAATCAAAGTATAGTGAATTGAAACGTTTTTTTAGCGGAGTAGAGTAGTGGAAGTCTATAATATTCCCGCCTTCGGCAAGAAATTCCTCTTTTTTCTCCTCTTCTTCTTCGTTAAATTTTGCATTAAATTCAGCACGAATTTCAATTACGTGGTCTTTAATTGCCTGAACTTTTTCCTTTTTAAGCAAAGATTCAAATTCATCTGCCAGC
Organism: Salegentibacter sp. UBA1130; assembly: GCF_002311535.1. Taxonomy (NCBI): domain Bacteria; kingdom Pseudomonadati; phylum Bacteroidota; class Flavobacteriia; order Flavobacteriales; family Flavobacteriaceae; genus Salegentibacter; species Salegentibacter sp. UBA1130. The sequence continues at coordinate 42,743 of NZ_DCAP01000011.1, forward strand.
TGTTCTTTGCTCATAGCGTGATAATCTTTCTTCGGAATATCATGCCGCTCAGCCTTAGTCTCATCTTCGCTGTCTTCTGCTACAGAATCGTCTATATGCTCCTGGTGATTTTTTGAAGTTCTACCGTCTTCTTCTGAAGTTTCATCATCATCATCATCATCATCATCATTATCAGAGTGGGCTTCACCTGATTTTTCTTCAGCTTTAGCACCTGTTTCAATCTGATCTTTTTCCTCTTCAGGTTGTTTTTTCCTCCTGCTTTCTTCAAGAATAGCATCATCTTCATCGTCTTCCTCCTTGCTCGCTTTATTTTCTTCTGAAGTGTTTTTAGTATCACCCGCTTCAGCAATCATAGCATCTTCCAGGCTATCATCTTCAGATTTAATTTCAGGGGCCGTTTCTGCCGGTTCAATTACAGCATCTTTCTCTTCTGAAGTTTTTTGGGTTTCAGACTTTTGAGAAAATGAATTTTCCTCTGCATTAGCTTCCTTGTTTTCGTCGGTCAACTTTTTCTTATCCTGAGTTTGTTCAGAATTATTTGTTGATTCGTTAGAAAACTCCTCTTTGTTTTTATCATTTTCTTGCTGAGACATATCTTTCAATGTAAAGGTTCGTGTAAATTAATTAGGCTGAAAGATAGTAACTCCACTAAAATTGGGCAAACAATTCCCTTTTTTTGTAGAATTTAAAAGCAAAAAGTAGTGGTCATTTTGTCCATATCTTCCAGGCGCTTTCGGCTTGTAATTCCAACATTTTTAACCCGTTGGTTGCCGTGGCTCCTTTGGCCTGGGTGCGAGCCATTAATTTTGTGGTGCGCGGATTGTAAATTAGGTCGTAAACCAGGTGTTTCTCGTTTATAAACTGAAAAGGAATTTCTGGATGCGCGTCAACATCAGGATAAGTGCCTAAGGGAGTGGTGTTTATTATAAGGCTGTGTTCTTTCATTATCTCTTCAGAAAGATCATCGTAACCCAATTTATTTTCTCCAGCAGATCTTGATACGAATTTATATTCAATTTTGAATTTCGTTAGGGCATAAGCTACCGCCTTAGAAGCCCCGCCGGTTCCTAGGATAAGTGCTTTTTTATGATGCTCTTTCAAGAAAGGTTTTAAAGATTCAGAAAACCCTATATAATCGGTATTATGGCCAATTAATTTATTGCCAATTACATTAATGGTATTCACGGCACCAATTTCTTTAGCTTCTGGCGCTAGCTCGTCTAAATAGGGAATAATCTCCTGCTTATACGGGATCGTAACATTTAAACCCTGCAGATTAGGTGTTTCTTTTATAACATCCCGAAATTCTTTTATATTATCCAGGTCGAAATTTCGATATTCTGCTTCAATATTTTCTTTCTTAAACTTTTCAGTAAAATACGTGCGGGAAAAAGAGTAACTGATATTTTTTCCGAGTAGCCCAAAATTCTTCATCGCTTTGCGGGTTTTTGGTTTTTCTTTTCGTACCAGGCGAGTCCCAATACTATAAGTATTCCTACAAAGATAAAGAAAATTGCGAGCCAGGTCTCGGCAGAGGAGAATGCGGGGAAATACCGGTCGTAATAATCTATTACTGCATTTCCCTGGCTGTCTAAAATCATTTCCCCGTTAGCGTCTACTTTAAAAATTTTTTCCTTCCAGGGCCAAACTACGCCCAGAGAGCCGGTAATAAAGCCAATAATTGCAGCAAAAGTATCGGTTTTATAATTTTTTAAAACGAAACCAAGAAGGTGGGAAAGGCTTACCAATCCTGCTAGGGAACCTGCCCCAAAAACCAGTAATACTTCCAAGAGTCTAATTCGTTCAGGATCGGCAAGGAAGCTTAGATCCCAAAGTAATAGATTGGCAATGGTATCATAAAGCGCATTTACAGAATCGACTAAAAGAAGTACATAATTTCCTAATAAAATTAGGATAAAAGACCCTGAAAGTCCGGGAAGCGTCATTCCTGAAACGCCTATAATTCCGCAGAAAAATACAAACCAGAGATTATCATTTTCTTTAGCAGGTTCCAGAAAACTTATAGCCACACCTACAATTATTCCCAGCAATACAAATACCAGGGAACGTTTGCTCCATTCTTCAAAATCTTTACTGATGTAATAAATGGAACCTACAATCATTCCAAAAAAAGCGGCCCAAACGTAAAGTTCGTAATGAAGAATTAAGTAATCTAGAACTTTAGAAACACTAAAATAACTAATAAGCATCCCGAGAATAAGTAAGCTCAGGAATTTTCCATTGGTATAGTAATATAAACTTCTAAACCTACCGTTGATAAGCAGAATAAAAGCTTTGTAATTTATTTTTTGAAGAGAATAGATGAATTCTTCATAGAAACCGGCAACAAAAGCTACAACGCCACCAGATACACCGGGCACTTTATTAGCTGCTCCCATAGCTAAACCTTTAAGTACCAAAAGCACTTTATCTGTAAAGGTTCTAGTTTGTTGCATTTACTTTGGTTGAACTTTTTGCGGCGAAAATTTCCAGACCCAGAATTAATAAAAATCCTGTAAGCATCAAAATTACGGCAAAGAAAGTTTGAGGCTCACCATTAAAATTCCACGGTAAAACCGAAGCTTCTCTTAGAACAACTTCCTTATCTCCATACATTTCGGTTTGTAGAACATGTTTCCAGGGCCAGATTTTATTAAGGGAGCCGGCTATAAAACCAGTTAGCACCGCCAGGGTGATACTGCTGTAATGTACAAAAAGCCATTTCAGAATTTTAGAAAAACTAAGTAATCCAATAACAGCACCTACGGCAAAGATTCCCAGGGTTTGGAAATCAAAATCGTGCGCGGCTTCAGTAATTCTTTTATAAGCTCCTAAAAGCACTAAAATAAAAGCGCCCGAAATTCCCGGAAGTATCATTGCGCAAATTGCAATAGCACCTGAAAAAAAGATGAATAAATTACTATCATTTGCAGCCATTGGAGGTAGGGAAACAATATAAAAAGCTACTCCGGCTCCAATAAGCAAAGCAAGGACAATTTTGAGATTCCATTTTGGGATTTGTTTGCCAACATACCAAATACTGGCAAGTACAAGACCGAAGAAAAAAGACCAGATTAAAACTGGGTGGTTCTCCAGTAAATAATTCGCAATTCTCATTAATGAAAAAATACTAATAAGAATTCCTATAAAAAGAGCTAAAATAAAAGGCCCGTTAAGTTGGTGCCACATGGCTTTAAAGCCTTTATTTTTCCAGGTAGTTATTAGCGAAAAATTTACCCCGCTAATGGTAGAGATTAATTCTTCATAAATTCCTGAAATAAAAGCAATAGTGCCTCCCGAAACTCCGGGAACCACATCTGCTGCACCCATCGCCATACCTTTTAGGGTTATTGAAAGATGGTCTTTAAAGCTTTTTTGCATGTGTACAAATTAAAATTCCGGCTCAAAGTTAGTAAAATAACTAAGAGAGGTTTATAAAGGAATTTATAATTTGTCTTACACTTTTTCGGTTAAAGATTTGAGGAAATAATTCTTCTATTACAATATAATATTCGGCATCTAGTTTTAGTCCTTTATTAAGGTGAAAATAAGCTTTTTCTCCTTCATTATGGCTAAAGTATAAACCGGCCAACCGAAATTCAATCTCAGCGGTATCAGGATAAAATTCCAGTGCCTGATTAAGGTTTTGAATAGCAGTTTCAAATTCGCCAAGATCTATTAAGATATCGCAGCGTCTAACCCAGGTTTCTAATTCATAATTACCAAGATCAAGACTTTTTTTATAGCCGCGTTCCGCCTCTTCAAAAAACTTAAGGCGGTTATTGATTTTAGCGTAACGTTTCCAGTATAAAACGTTTTCCTCATCTATATTTATCGCCTTATTAATATAATAAAGCGCTTTCTGGTAATTTTTCTTTTTAATATAGAAATCGGTGATCGCAATCCAGCCTTTATCTAGAAGCGGATCTTCGTGCACGCAATCTTTATAATGTTTAAGGGCGAGTTCGTTTAATCCTAATTTCTCAAAACATTTTCCAATTCGCAAATATGCAAAAGAAGTAGGATCGTCTAACTCCAGGGTTAAACGATAGTTTTCTATAGCTTCGTGAAAACGGCCTAATTTTTCCAGAACTTTTCCTTTTTCAAGATAAGCGCCAATAAAATAATCGTCACTAATTATGGCAAAATCGAAAGCCGATAATGCTTTTTCGTAATCTTTTAGGTCAAAATATTGTTTTCCTACCTGGTGCCAGGCAACCTCGCAATATGGATTTTTATCTAAATACATATTCAGGTATTCAATGGCTGCTGTTTTTTGATCAAGAAAATCAAAACAGTACATAATATTGTAAAGCGCTGAATAATCCTCTTCATCGGCTTCCAGACATTTCATAAAGCTGAATTTCGCATTCTCAAAATCTTCAAGGAATAAATATTCCATCCCAATTAGGGAATAAACTTCAGCAGGATCCAGGGTAATGTCAAGCGCCATTTCTAAAACCTGAATGGCGTGAGCGTGGCGATCTCGTTTAGAAAGAATTTGTGCTTTTTGTATATAAATTTCTTCGTTAGAAGATTCTAATTGTTGTAAATCGGTAAGCATTGCTTCAGCAACATCCAGTTTATCTTCAAAAACCAAAATCTCAATTTTAAAAAGTTTTAGGTTTGTAGAAGTAGGATGCTGCGCCAGGCCTAATTTCACGGCTTTTTTAGCCAATGCAAATTTCCCGTTCTCTAAATAATAGTTAATAATATCTTCAAATTCCGCTGAATCAAAGAATAAAACGTCGTTAGTTTTAAGCATAGATTCAAATCGGGAAAGTGAGAAATTGTTTTCGTCGTTATGGCTTAATTGCATACGTAGGTAATTACGGGATTTCTACTTTACTCACTAAGTGAGGTTTATATATTCCAGGTTAAACCGGAATTATTGATCTTTTTGAATAAAATGCCTTGCGGCACTGCTTTAAGGTATTTCCTAAAATTAAAAATGAATAATGTTAAAAAGCTCAAATATCAATATTGTTGTTAACAAATTAATTAACAGCTTCCTGTTTCTTAATTATATCCTCCAATACGTCAATAATGATGCCACAGCCTTCTTTTATTTCTTCTTCAGAAATGGTGAGGGGAGGAGTTATTCTCACCGCTTTTTTCTCAAATAAAAGCCAGAAAAGAATAAGGTTTTTTTCTTTACATTTTAAGATTAACTGATTCGCAGTTTCTTCTGAAGGTGTAATAATAGCAAGCATTAAGCCCATTCCTCTTACTTCTGAAATTAGCGGATGCACCAGCAATTTTCTGAATAATTTTTCTTTTTCCAGGCTTTCTGACATTAAGTCTGATGAAGTGATTTCTTTTAATGTAGCTAAAGCTGAAGCAGCAATTACAGGATTTCCCCCAAAGGTAGTGATATGTCCCATTTTTGGATTGTCTGAAAGGCTATCCATCATTTTAGCTGAAGCCGAAAAGGCGCCAATTGGCATTCCGCCGCCCATTCCTTTGCCTAAAGCAACAATGTCGGGAACCATATCAAAATTCTGAAATCCAAAGAGTTTTCCTGTTCTACCGAAGCCGGGTTGAATTTCATCTAGGATGAATAAAGCGCCAACTTCTTCACAACGTTGTTTGATCTTTTTTAAATAATTATTCTTCGGAAGTATAAACCCGGCTCCACCCTGGATACTTTCCAGGATTACTGCCGCGGTTTTTTTAGTAATCTTTTCTAAATCTTTCTCTTCATTAAACTGAATAAAAGAAATTCCGCCCAAAAGAGGTCTAAAAGGTTTTTGGCGTTCTTCGTAATCCATTAAGCTTAAGGAGCCCATGGTATTGCCATGATAAGCCTGGTGAGCTGCAATAATTTCAGCTCTTCCAGTGTAACGCCGTGCAAGTTTTAAAGCACCTTCAATAGCTTCGGTACCCGAATTGGTGAGATAAGTTTTTTCCAAAGGTTTGGGGAAATGTTCTGCCAGTAATTTTGTTAGTTCAACGGCGGGTTGCTGGGCGTATTCTCCATAAACCATAACATGTAGGTACTTTTCGGCTTGTTCCTTTATTGCCTTTACCACTTTTGGATGACAATGTCCTAAACTGCAGGCCGAAACCCCGGCTACAAAATCAAGATGTTTTTTTCCGTCAGTTGTAAAAATATAAGAACCTTTGGCCAATTCCACTTCAAGTCCTAAAGGATGTGGAGTGGTTTGAGCTTGGTATCTCAGGAAATCTTTATTCATCTTTTTGATCTTCTTCAGCTTCAGGATTAGCTTTATTTTCTTGCTCTGTAGCTTTAATCATTTCCTGTTGCTTCTTTAATTGAGGGATAGAATCTCTTAGCCTATTTTGTAATTCTTCGGCTTCAGTTTTAGCTGCATTTTCTTCATCCTCTTCTTCAGCATTAATCAATTGCTGCGCTTCCTTAAGCTGCGGAATACTATCTTTTGCCCTGTTTTGAAGGTCTTCGGGTTTAAGTCTTGATTTCTCGTTCAGCAGCATATCATCTCCTGCTTCGCGTTCATCAAAAAACTCTTCATCTTCCTCCGGCAAAGGAATTCCTTCTATTTTAACCAATTCGGGAGCCGGTTTGCCTTTAAAAAGATCCTCTTTAGTGAGCAACCTTTCATCACCTCGCCAGTTAAAGCCAATTAATTCCCGAACATTTAGGGGAAAATCTTCTTCCGGGGTTAAATTACCGTCAACATTCTGGTAGTAATAAATATCTTCAATTTCCCGTTCTTCAAAAAGGATTTTAATAGAACTGGAGAGGGTTTTGTTAATGCCAATAAGTTCCTGGTCGCTATTACGGCTGTAATAAAGGGTTTCGGTATTTTTATTAATATCTACCTGATATAGCTCATTGTCTTCAAATAATCCTACCAGGTCCATTCCTTTTACCTGGTTGTATCCATCTATAGTATCTTTTTGAATAAGAAAAGCATTGTTAAAAACCCGCATAGAATCAAGCTGTTCGGTTTTGGTATTGCTTTGCAAATGAATAGTATCTCCCGTCATTTGGCTAAGACCGCTCCACAGCACGGGACTTCGACGTTTCGTGACCGAAGTAACCGGGCCGCTGGTAATATTGATCATTTTGGTTAGACCGGTTTGCTGGTTAATATGCACCGAATCACTCTTCCCGCTCATATCGCTTTTGAAAAGTCTAACATCATAAAATCCGCGAATTATTCGTTTTTCAGGTTTTCCGGTGATCATTATGGTATCACCGTGAATAAACAATGAATCCCTATCCTGAACGCTGGCTGCAACTGCTCTTTTAGTAATAAAAACCGAATCTTTATCCCGAAAAACTTCAGCATAATGCCCTGTGACCACACTCTCGTTAATGGTGTCTATCACTTCAATATTATTCGTAGCAGAAGCAAAATTGGTATTCCGGTTAAAATACATGCTATCGCCTTTAACCGTTCTGTTTTCGTAATCTATTTTTGAATTTTTTACAAAATAACCGGTATCGCCCCTGGTATCATAAAAGCCACGTTCACAATAAACAGTGCTGGTTTCACTTTCTATGGTTGAAGGGCCATACAGATACGCGTGGCCGGTTTCGCCATAAAAATCAAGTTGTTCTGAATTGATGATGTATTCGGGATTGGTAAGCACTACATCTGAAACAAAAGAATATTTATCATCTTCCATAAAATACCGGCCAATATTACTGGTAATAACCCCGCCGGTGTCAATTACTTTACCACCGCTCCTGTAATAGGCCTGTTGTTTTAGCCGGTCAAAGAAAAGACTGTCAGATTCCAGGGTGGTTTGCGGGCGCTTCATCACCACCTCACCACTGGCGAAGGCAAACTGGGAGTTTCCGTTATATTCCGCATAATTACTATTTAATTTTACGGTATCGCCCTGTTGCATTCTCACATTGCCAAAAGCCCTGAAGAAGTTTTCATCTTTATAATGAATGGCGAGATCGCACCAAACCTCTATACCTTCGTGCTTAAAATATACCTGGTTTTCTACTTTACTTAAAACAAATGCACCGGGATATTTTTCATCCTGAATATTCCTATCGGCACTATAGTCAATTTCTTTTGCTTCCTGCGCCTGGATTAAAGCTGGAAAAACGAAAAAGGCAAATACTATAAAAAGAATGAATTTTTTCAAGGTGAAAATTTTTTCAAAAGTAATTAAAATTCTGCCATCCATAATGGTAATTGTCGTAAGTCCGTAATCAGATTTTATAATGGAATAACGCAAAAAAGAATTTTTATTAAATCTTTAATTGCAAAAATTCCAATGCTTAATAAAGTTCATAAGGTTTAAGGTGTTTCCATTTTTTATTTAGAAAACTTTAACTCTAATACAAAAACCGTTGCCGGAATTACTGCGTAAGTATAGGAAACAACTAAAAATTAAATTATGGAAAAACCACGTATTAAGGTTGATGCAGTTTCTGTGAAGCCGGTAAACAACAGTAAATCACGAAGAAGATTTCTAAAAATGGGAGGACTTGCTATGGCAGGGTCAGGATTATTACTTTATGGATGTAGTAACGATGACGACGTTAATAACCCGGAACCTATGCCAGGAGAAGTTTTTGACCTGGGTAGTGGCGATGTGGGTATTTTAAATTATGCTTACGCGCTGGAGCAACTGGAAGCTGCATTTTATACCAACGTATTAGATGGTTCTTACTGGGCCGGAGCGACTGCTGAGGAGAAATTGATTCTGGAAGATCTCTATGACCACGAGGTAATTCATCGAGAATTCTTTAAAGCTGCAATTAATGCAAATGCTGAAGCCAACCAGGTTTTACCAGAACTTGAATTTGATTTTAGCGGTGTAAATTTTGCCGACAGGGATTCTGTACTGGCTACAGCCCGTGTCCTGGAAGATACCGGCGTGGCAGCATACAATGGAGCAGGTAGATTACTGCAAACACCAGATTTTTTAGTAATTGCCGGAAAAATAGTTTCGGTAGAAGCAAGACATGCGGCTACTATAAGGTCTATATATCTTGAAAACGATACCGCTTTCGCAGGGGATGATATTATTGATAGTAATGGTTTAGATCTCGCCAAAGATCCGCAAACCATTCTTAGCGAAGTGGGAGCTACGGGCTTTGTAGTGACCCCGTTTACCGCTAATAACTTACCTCAGTAAGTATTAATCAACTTAAAAACAATATTATGAATATTATAAAATTTTTAGATGAATTTACTTCGGAAGACCTTATCAAAAAGTCTTCTTCAAGAAGAGAAATGCTTGGTAGCTTAGGGAATTTAGGGAAAAAGGCGGCTATGGTAGCTGTACCTTTTGGTCTTGCTTCAACTTCCGGAAAGGCATTTGCGCAAAGTGGTGGCAATGATGCTATAGGAGCATTGCAACTGGCACTTATCTTAGAATATCTTGAAGCTGAATTCTATATAAAAGCATTAGATTCTGGAGTATTACCAAGTGGCGGAAGAGCGGAAGCGGTATATAACCAAATATCAAAACACGAATCTGCTCATGTTGAGTTTCTAAAGGCAGGTTTGGGTGACAACTCAGTAGATTCACCAGAATTCGATTTTACTGCTGGCGGAGCTTTCGATCCATTTAATCCAAATAATGATATGGCTTACGCTCAATTATTAGCCTTAGCCCAGGCGTTTGAAGATACCGGCGTGAGAGCCTATAAGGGACAGGCGACAAATTTAATGGGTACCGAATTTTTAACCCCAGCATTGCAAATACATTCTGTAGAAGCAAAGCATGCATCTGAAATAAGAAGGTTAAGAGCAGATGTTTTAGGTGATAATACTAACGAGAATGCACTTGGTTGGATCACTTTAAACAATCGCGGACCGGGAATGCCGGAAGCAACGCAGGCTGTTTACGATGGAGAAGAGAATGTAGTACAGGGTGGAGTAAATCTGGTTGATGCTACAGGATTTAGCGCCGAAGCGGTATCACAATCTTACGATGAGCCAATAAGCGGAGAAGTAGCCCAGCAAATCGCGGGTTTATTTATTGTTTCATAAGTATAATTGGCTCAATTCTAATTTTTTGTTATTAAGAATTTTGTGCTAAAAAAAGCCGTTTCAACTGAAACGGCTTTTTAAATTTATAATTGCTTTTTTATTAGCGCTCTATAGTTTGAGTTCTGTCTGGCCCTACAGAAACCACTTTAATAGGTATTTCCAGTTCTTTTTCCAGAAATTCCACATACTCATTAAATTCTTTCGGAAGTTCATTAGCCTTCGTCATCCCTGTAAGATCTGCTGCCCAACCTTTAATTTCGGTATAAACGGGTGTTACATTTTCTGCTTCAATATTATAGGGTAAATGCTGAATTTCCTTTCCCTTATAATTATAGGCAGTACATACTTTTAGGGTTTTAAAGCCGCTAAGCACATCACCTTTCATCATAATTAACTGGGTGATTCCATTTACCTGAACCGCATATTTTAAAGCTACTAAATCCAGCCAGCCACATCTACGAGCCCGACCGGTGGTTGCACCAAATTCGTTACCAACCCGTCCCATAGTTTCACCGTCTTCATCAAAAAGCTCGGTAGGGAAGGGGCCGCTTCCAACGCGGGTGGTATATGCTTTAAAAATCCCGTAAGCTTCCCCAATTTTATTTGGAGCCACACCAAGACCTGTACAGGCACCTGCAGCAGTAGTGGTAGAAGAAGTTACAAAAGGATAGGTCCCAAAATCTATATCGAGTAAAGATCCCTGGGCACCTTCAGCCAGAATAGTTTTTCCTTGTTTTTGCGCTTCGTGCAAATAAGCTTCACTATCTATAAAAGTTAGTGACTTAAGCGTTTTAACCGCATTAAAAAATTCCTTTTCCAATTCGGCAAGATCATATTGAACATCTACATCGTAGAATTTGATCATTTTTTCGTGCTTATCGGCCAGGGTTCTGTATTTGTCCTTCCAGTTAGAAAGTTCTAAATCTCCTACACGAATTCCGTTTCTTCCGGTTTTATCCATATAAGTAGGACCAATACCTTTTAGGGTAGAACCAATTTTGGCCTTTCCTTTAGAAGCTTCAGAAGCAGCATCTAAAAGCCTGTGGGTAGGCAAAATTAAATGTGCTTTTCGTGAAATAAGAAGTTTAGATATGTAATCTATATTATGTTTGCTAAGGTTGTCCAGCTCCTTTTTAAAAATTACGGGATCTATCACAACACCGTTACCTACAAGGTTGATGGTTTCATCGTGAAAAATTCCTGAAGGAATAGTATGTAATACGTGTTTCTGGCCGTCAAATTCCAGAGTGTGGCCTGCGTTTGGCCCGCCCTGAAATCTAGCAATAATATCGTATTTAGAAGTGAGTACATCAACAATTTTTCCTTTGCCTTCGTCACCCCATTGGAGACCGAGTAGTAAATCTACCGCCATTGAAATCTTAAGTTAATTGGTTGTTTTTTTGTTGCCGTAAAAATATAAAGAATGTTTGGTTATTTCTATATCAAACACTTCTTCGATAGTTTTTTTAATAGATTGAATACGCGGGTCGCAGAATTCTATTACTTCACCGGTATCGGTAAGAATAACATGGTCGTGCTGCCGGTCAAAATATGATTTCTCATACTGAGACTGGTTTTGTCCGAACTGGTGCTTTCTTACAAGTCCGCATTCCAGTAATAATTCTATGGTATTATAGAGGGTGGCACGACTTACCCGGTATTTTTTATTCTTCATTTTAATGTAGAGTGATTCTATATCAAAATGATCGTCGTTATTGTAGATTTCTTGAAGTATTGCAAAACGTTCGGGGGTTTTTCTATGCCCTTTTTCTTCCAAATACTTGGTAAAAACGTTTTTAACTACTGCCTGATCGTTCTTATTTACAACTTTTTTGCTCATAGTTCTTTGTACCTTACAAAGGTATGGGATTATTCACGGCTAACCTTATCGATCCCGTTAATTTTTTTGAGTCGGTTCATGATTTTTGTAAGTATCGCATTGTTCTTAACCCTTAGGGTAATTTGCCCGCTAAAAACGCCGTCTATACTTTCAAAATTAATCTTCTGCATATTCACATTCAGGTTACTGGAAATTTCCCGGGTTATCTCACTTACCAGACCTAAATTGTCAATTCCGGTTAGTTTCACTACGGCTTTAAAGTCTTGCTGAGAAGAATCTATCCATTTGGCAGGAATAATTCTATAGGCATAATTACTTTGAAGCTGAAGCGCATTAGGGCAGTTTTTCTTATGAACTTTAATACCATCGTTTACCGTTACAAAACCAAAAACCTGGTCTCCCGGAATTGGGTTGCAACAATTCGCCAATTTATATTCTAAAGTTTCATCTTCATCGCGTCCAAAAACAAGCTGGTCGTATTTTGAAGTTATTTCATCTTTATTAAGATCTTCCGCAATAACCGGTTTTTTGATCTTTCGCTTAATATAACTTACCAGGGCGTTGCTTCTGGATGCAGCAAATTCTTTAAGTTTTTGGTTATCAATTTTGCCAATTCCAACGCGATAAAATAAATCCAGGCTGGTTTTTAGGTTAAAATGAACCACCAGCTCGTTAATTATTTTCTCGTTAAACGGAATTTTTTGAGCCCTTAATTTTCGGGTAAGAATTGCTTTTCCTTCTTCTGCTATTTCCCTTTTTTCGTCTTTTAGAGAAGATTTTATCTTAGCTCGAGCCCTTGCTGTTGTAGCATAATCCAGCCAGTTAACATTGGGTTGTGCATTTTCTGAAGTAATTATTTCTACCTGGTCTCCGCTTTTTAACTCGTGGCTTAAAGGCACCAGTTTATTGTTAACCCGGGCACCACGTGTTTTTAAACCTATTTCAGTATGTATACTAAAGGCGAAATCTAAAGGAGTAGAGCCTTTTGGTAAAGATTTTAAATCTCCCTGTGGTGTAAATACAAATATTTCTTTTGAATAAAGATTCAGCTTAAACTGCTCTACAAAATCTACGGCATTTACATCGGGATTTTCCAGGGCTTCCTGAAGCCGGTTTAACCATTCTTCTATTCCGTGATCATCCTGAGTATCGCCCTGCTTGTATTTATAATGAGCTGCGTAACCTTTTTCTGCAATCTCATTCATTCGCTGACTTCTAATTTGAACTTCTACCCAGCGACCTTTTGGCCCCATAACGGTAATATGCAGCGCTTCATAACCGGTAGATTTAGGCGAAGAAATCCAATCTCGAAGCCGGGTTGGGTTTGGTCTAAAATGATCGGTTACTATTGAATAAATTTTCCAGGCGAGAAATTTTTCGTTGGCCTGGTCACTCTTATAAATAATTCTAATGGCAAATTTATCGTAAACCTCGTCAAAGCTTACATTCTGAGCTTTCATTTTACGATGAATGGAGTAAATAGATTTAGGTCTACCTTTAATATCGTAGTCAAAATTTTCCTGTGTGAGGGAATCTTCAATTACTTTAGAAAACTCCCTGATATAAGCATCCTGTTCTTCTTTACTTTCTTTTATTTTGGTGTGAATCTCGTGGTACACCTCAGGTTCTGTATATTTTAAACCAAGGTCTTCCAGTTCGGTTTTAATATTATAAAGTCCTATTCGGTGGGCTAGCGGGGCATAAATATAAAGGGTTTCTGAAGCAATTTTTTCCTGTTTATCCCGCCTCATAGCATCCATAGTTTGCATATTGTGCAATCTATCGGCTATTTTGATAATAATCACCCGAATATCATCATTCAGGGTAAGCAGCATTTTCCGAAAATTTTCGGCTTGCAGCGAAACATCCTTGTCTTTCTTTAAACTCGAAATTTTTGTGAGTCCGTCTACGATAGTCGCTACGGTTTCTCCAAACATTTCCTGAATATCTTTAAGCGTATATTGGGTATCTTCTACTACATCGTGTAAAAGTGCGGCGATAATAGAAGTGGCATCCAATCCAATTTCTGAAGCTACAATTTTTGCCACCGCAATTGGATGAAAAATATAAGCTTCGCCAGATTTTCTACGTTGATCTTTGTGGGCATCTACAGCGGTATCAAAAGCCTTTCTAATTTGCTTTTTATCATCGTCACTTAAACTACGGTAACTTATGCGCAGCAGTTCTTTATATTGCCGCGCAATTTGCTTGTTTTCTTTTTCTATAGCTGCTTCTGTCATAATTTAAAAGTACAATTAAGTAGGTAAAGAAACAACTACAAACCTCGCTTTAAGTTTCTGAATCTTTGTAGAAGTGTAGGATGCGAATAATGCATAAAAACATAAGCTTTATGCGGAGTAAGATTACTCAGGCTGTTTTTAGTAAGTTTTTTTAAGCTTGAAATTAACGGCGCGGCACCATAGGTGTTCTTCGCATAATTATCTGCCTGGTATTCAAACTTTCGGGATAAATAATTCATTAATAATCCTGTGATTTCTGAAATTGGGCTGTATAAAATTCCAAAAGCTATCAAACCAATATGAAAACTGGGTTCTTCTACACCCAACGCTTGTGATAGGGCAGGGCTACCTACAAATAACGAAAGCAACCACAATGTAAAGCCTGTGGTTAAAATTGAAGCCAGTAAATTCACAATAATATGGTTCTTTTTATAATGCCCAACCTCGTGTGCCAATACCGCTACAATTTCCTCTTCTTCCAAATCTTTTACCAAAGTATCAAAAAGTGTAATACGTTTTTCCTTACCAAAGCCCGAAAAATAAGCATTGGCTTTTGTACTTCTTTTAGAACCATCTATGATAAAAATATTATCGAGGGTAAACCCAACACTTTTGGCGTAGGTTTCAATTTTTGTTCGCAAAGAACCTTCTTCCAATGGGCTTTGCTTATTGAACAAAGGCACAATAAGTTTTGCATAAAACATATTGATAAATATGGAAAATACAGCTACGAGAATCCAGGCATACCACCAGAAATCATTACCCGCAAATTGATAAAACCAAACGATAAGCGCAAGAATTCCGCCGCCGAGGATAATCATCATAAACCAGCCTTTAATTTTATCCAGGAAAAAAGTCTTTTTCGTGGTTTTATTAAAACCGTATTTTTCTTCTATCACAAAAGTGCTGTACCAGGAGAACGGTGTGGTGAGAATATCGCTGCCAATCATTATTATTCCGAAGAAAATAAGGGCAACCAATATTGCATTATCGGTGAAATTTCTCGCAATGTCATCTACCCAGGCAAATCCGTCAAAAATAATAAACCCTAAAGTGAGCAATACTGAAAAAGTGGAGGTAATAATTCCAAAACGGTAACGTTCCTTTTTATAGCGCTGAGATTTTTCGTATTCATCCTTGTTGTAAACATCACTGAGTTCCTGCGGAATTGGATCATCAAAGTGTTTTGCGTTTAAAGTATCCAGGATTTTATCGATAATAAAATCGATAATTATAATGGCAATGATGATATAAAATAGGGTTTTGGGATTCAAAGGTTTTTAATTTTATGCTGAATTATATTTACTAAGCTCGGTGTTTGTGTTCTAAAAACCACGCTGTCTTTTAGCTTCAAAAATAAGTATTCCAACTGCAACAGAAACATTCATAGAATCAATTTCACCGCTCATAGGAATAATAATATTTTGCGTGGAATTTTCGCGCCATTCTTCGCTTAATCCGGTTGCTTCAGTTCCCACCACAATTGCTGCAGATTTTGTAAAATCGATGTTGTGGTATGGTTTTGACGCTTGCAAAGCTGCTGCGTAGATAGAAATATTATTTTCCTTTAAAAAATCAATAATTTCTGAAGTACTCCCGGTAGCAATTTGGTTGGTGAAGACACAACCCACGCTGGAGCGGATGATATTTGGATTATAAAGATCGGTTTTTGGGTTTGCTATAAAAACAGCATCTACTTTTGCGGCATCGGCAGTTCTTAAAATAGCACCTATATTTCCCGGTTTTTCTGGAGCTTCAGCCACAAGAATTAAGGGGTTTTTAGTTTCAAATTTAATACTGCGAAGATTATTTTCTTTAGTTTTAAAAATGGCTAAAACACCTTCAGTACTGCTTCTATAAGCCAGTTTTTCATAAACTTCCGAAGAAATTTCAGTTACTTGAAATTCATCTGAAGTAAATTCCTGAATTTTCTCAAAACTTATTAAATCGGGGCAAAAATAAATTGCCTTTAGTTCAAATTCGCCCTTTAAAGCCAATTCGATTTCCCGTTGGCCTTCTACCATAAAAACGCCTTCTTTCCGGCGAAGCCGGGATTTTTCCTGTAATTGAAGTAGGTGTTTTACCTCCTTATTTTGTGTACTGCTAATTTGCTTAACCATAGGTGTAAAAATAGGGAGTTTAAACCTATTGCAAAGAAAAAGAGGTTAACAAAATACCTGCTTAGATATAGTTGCTAACCTCTTTAATATATTTAAATTTTTTATTTACTGGCGCTCTCGTATTTTTCCATATAACGCTGGTAAAGTTCGGTTTGGTGAGTTTCCAAACTTACTTCTCTGCCCTGGATAAAAGCGTGGGTTAAAATATTTCCGCGCATATCTAAGGCATCACCTTCGCTAATAAATAAAGTGGCATCTTTTCCTTTTTCTAAAGTGCCCACCATATCATCTATTCCAAGAATTTTAGCAGTATTAGAAGTAATTAATTTTAAAGCTTCTTCTTTACCCAATCCGTAAGCACCGGCAGTTCCTGCATAGAAAGGTAAGTTTCTGGTATTCATCCGCTCCATACTTCCGCTGCTTTCCAGGGCTACTAAAACACCTTTATTATGAAGAATTCCGGCTAATTTATATGGAAAATCATAATCGTGATCTTCACTGTTTGGCTGATCGTGCGGACGCTGAACCAAAACAGGAATGTTATTCTCTTTAAGTTCTTCAATAGCTTTATGAGCCTCATAACCACCAACAATTACTAAATGTTCTATTTCCTGTTTTTGTTTAAAATCTATTACATCCAGTATTTCTTTTTTTCCGTCTACGTGAATAAAAACACGTTTTTCTCCGCTAAAAACGTTTTTCATCGCATTGTAAGCAAGATTGGTTTTTTCGCTGTTTCCTTCCAAATAAGCTTTTGCAGAAGCAAAAAATTCTTCCAACTCCAAAAGTTCTTCCTGGTAATCATCGCTGGGTTTAATCCCGGGATCTTCCCCGGCCCACCAACGGCCACGGGTAAAACTGCTTGGCCAATTTATGTGAAGCCCATCATCCTCCTTAATAACCGCATCTTCCCAGTTCCAGGCATCAAACTGTACAATAGAAGAAGTGCCGGAAATTCTACCGCCTCTTGGTACAATTTGCCCCATTAAAACCCCGTTTGGACGCATACTTTCTACCAGCTTACTTTCAGCATTATAAGCGATTATACTTCTAATATGAGGAAGCATGGATCCTATCTCATCTTCATCATCGGTAGCACGAACTGCATCAATTTCTACTAAACCTAAAGTGGCGTTGGGTGCTATAAATCCCGGGTAAGCGTGTTTTCCTTTGGCTTCAATAATACGGCCGCGATATTGCATTTTTGTAGCAGTGGCATCCATCACCTGGGTGATTTTTCCGTCTTCAAAAATAATTAAACTATTTTCTATTATTTCACCATTTCCTAAGTGCGCGGTGGCACCAACTATGGTAATTGCTTCGGTTTGTTTAGAAGCAGGTGTTTGCTGCGCAAAAGAATTTCCTATACAGGTAAATAGTGCGAGTAGTACTAAATATTTCATCTTCATTTTTTCTTTTTAATGGATTTCTTCCAGGGTATTACAATGGATATGTTGTTCTTCTTTCTTCGTTACCGGTTGTGTTTTTAGGCCTTTATTTTTAGCCTCCAACATTTGGGTAATTAATTCACTTCTTTGCTGCTGAATTTCTTCTCGCAACTTTTTATCTCTCTCAATATCAAAGAAAACTTTTCCCTGAATTAAAGTTTTTTCGGCTTTGGCGTAAATCGATAATGGATTATCTGACCATAGAACCAAATCTGCGTCTTTTCCTGTTTTTACACTTCCAACGCGATCATCTATATGCAATAATTTTGCCGGATTCAAGGTTACAAATTTCCAGGCTTCTTCTTCAGAAACTCCACCGTATTTTACAGATTTTGCTGCTTCCTGGTTTAATCTTCTGCTCATTTCGGCATCATCACTATTAATTGCAGTTACTATTCCCTGGCTATGCATAATTGGTGCATTAAAAGGAATGGCATCATTAACCTCATATTTATAAGCCCACCAGTCTGAAAAAGTAGAACCGCCTGCGCCGTGCTCCTTCATTTTATCGGCCACTTTATAACCTTCTAAAATATGCGTGAACGTATTAATTCTGAAATCAAAATTCTCAGCAACTTTCATCAACATATTAATTTCGCTTTGAACGTAAGAGTGGGCTGAAACAAAGCGTTCACTATTAATGATCTCCAAAAGGGTTTCCATTTCCAGGTCCTTTCTAAAGTCTTTATCGTTTTGTTTTGCCTTTTCATATTCTTTTGCACGGGTAAAATAATCGGTAAAAACCTGTTCTACACCCATCCTGGTTTGTGGAAACCTGGAACGGCTTCCCCAGTTAGACTGCTTTACGTTCTCACCCAATGCGAATTTTATAAATTTAGGGGAGTTTTCAAAGATCATATCTTCAGCATCTTCACCCCATTTTAACCTTAAAATCGCAGAACGGCCGCCAATTGGATTTGCCGATCCGTGTAAAAGCTGTACGGTAGTTACCCCGCCAGCAAGGTTGCGATAAATATTCATATCTGTGGGATCTACCACATCTTCCATAGTAACTTCTGCAGTAGAGTTGTGGCCGGCCTCGTTAATGGCAGAAGCCGCAATATGTGAATGCTCGTCTATAATTCCTGAAGTTAGATGTTTTCCTGTGGCATCTATGACTTTGGCATTTCCGGCGCTAAGGTTCTTTCCAATCCTGGAAATTTCCCCGTTTTTCACCAAAACATCGGTATTTTCTAAAATTCCTTCTGCTTCGTTTGTCCAGACTGTTGCGTTTTTAAAAAGAATAGTTTCTTCTTTAGGCATTTCTGAAAATCCGTAAGCTTTATTCGGAAAACTTACCGGCATAATTTCGCGAATATCTTCCTCTTTATCTTCTCCGTTTTCTTCTTCGTCTTCTTCCGCTGCAGCAGTTTCATTTGAAGCTTTCCTGGTCGCTGAGAAATCAGTTTCTGAACCATCGCTTAAATAAGCCGTACCAGAAATTTGTTCTTTATTTTCGTCGGTTTTGGCCACTAAACGGGTGAAACCTGTTTTGGTAGTATCGGCAGGAGAAAGCAATAAATTCATCCAATTATCAGAAAAACTAAGTTTTGCACCCAATTTTGTATCTCCAGATTTTACACTTGCCTTTGGAGCTTCGGGTTTTCCTGAAATTTTTAATTCATACGTTTTTCCTTCTAAATTAAGATCGTAGGTTCCTGTAATATCTGTAGTGTTCATTTTATTGATCACTGTTTTTTCGCCCTGAATCCAGTTTTCGAAAACACTGGTTTCTTTATCAAAATAATCTCCTGAAGTGATTATAAAGTTTGCCCACGCGCCTTCTTTTAAGGTTCCCAGGCGATTTTCTTCGCCAAGAATTTTTGCAGGGGTAGTGGTTAAGGCAGCAAGAGCATCTTCTTTACTTAAACCGTAGGAAACGGCTTTTAATAAATTATTTCTGAAATCTTTTTCAGCGTCAAGATCGTGAGCCGTGATCGTAAAAGGAATATCATTTTCGGCAAGCATTTTTAGGTTTGCCGGGGCCTGGTTCCAGGTTTTCATTTCTTCTATAGTCACGTGTTCTGCCATAAAAGGGTCTTCCACATCGTAAGCATCGGGGAAATTAAGGGGAACCATAAAAGTGCTTCCGGTTTCTTTAATTTCTTCTAAACGCTGATATTCTTTTCCGTCTCCCAGGATTACATAATTCACATTGAATTCGTTACCAATCTTTCCTGCTCTTAAAGCATCCAGTAGGTTATCTGTTGCGAAAATTTGAGTCAGATTTTTATTTCGGTTTAAAGCTTCTAAAGCTAAATCTTTGTTGTTAGATTTTCCTTTTCCGTACCATTCAGCATCTAAATAGGTCTGCCGAATTAATGCCATTGCACCCATTGTAGAAGTAGGGTAAGATTGGCGGGACAATTTACTTTTATCAAAAGACAGATATTGTGCCGAGCGATCTTTTAAAATTCTATCTCCCTCGGTGCCTACTGGATTTAAAGCTACCAACATCCCGGTACCACGAATAATCCCATCTGGAACGTGCGTATTTACGGCACCAAACCCTGCTTTATGGAGGGAAGTTGCCGTTTTTTCATCATAATTAAAGTGTTGTGCCGCATCGGTTTCCGGCCTTATATGGTCGTTCCAGTAATAGCCTTCCCGGTTTGCATCATATTGTGGCTGGCCGTTCCCATTACTCGCTTCTTTGGGTTCTTTTACTCCAAAACTGCTGTAAAGATCAATAAAGGAAGGGTAAACTTCTTTCCCTTTTAAATCTATAACAATGCTGTTTTGTGGTTCGCTAACCGATTTGCCAATGGCAGTAATTTTGCCATCTTTTACCACAAACATTCCGTTTTCTATTGTTTGCTGCGGACTTACGTGAATTTTTGCATTTTTAAATACCTTGTAATTGGTTTGTGGATTTTTAACCCCGTCGTTTTTGGGGAAGTACTCCTGGGCGTTGCTTTGCAAACTGACCAGAAATACCAGACATAGTAAAAGTCTTATTTTCATAAATTGTAGCTGAATTAAATGTGGCTTAGAAATTAAAGGCGGTAAATTAAGAAAATTATAACAAAGCCGAAATTGGTTTTCGTACTATGTGAGAATTTATTTTTCTTACTAGCTATTTCATAAATTATTAGGTTAAAGTCTATTCTTTTCTTCTGAAAAATAATTCACCAAAAGTGCTACCACATAACTATAGCTTTTCATTCCATCGGCCTGGTTATTTACAATTAAAAACCGATTGTAAAATGCCTGAAATATGGGTTCAAAAGGATTTTGATGCGCCAACCAGAATTCTTCTACTTCCCGGTAGTTTTCTAAAATACCCGGATTCATTTTTGCCTTTAAAGTTTTAAACTTTTCAGGATCCCTTCGGTATAATTCATTTAAACAATATCGCAAGGCAAAAGTATATCCTGAATACTGGAAATAAGCATCGGGATGATTCATGGTGCTAAGGCAGGCAATAAAATTAGCTTCATTCTCTTTTGCAAAACCCAGTTGATGTCCAATTTCGTGACTGGCGGTAGTGGGGATTTTATAAGGCACAATTTGGGTATTTACCTGGGCTTCCCCTGTAAGTGGGTTCAAATAGCCGTTGAAGCCCATATAAGAAAGTGGAATACTATATAAAGAGCGTTTTAGCGATTCTCCTTTATAGGCAAGTTCAGGAAAATCTTTGCTGATATTGCTATAGCCTTCAATGGTTTTTTCAAAGATTTCATTCTTGGAATATGGAATTACCACGCTAACCGAATCGTTTTCCGTTAGTTGATTGTGGAGTTTGTTAGACTCAATAATTAATATTTCTGAAAGTTGATAAAGCTCTTCGGTGGTATAATCGTTTTCAATTTCTAAAGTTTCGTGCAGCGGTAAGCGGTAATAATTAAATCCCCAGAAAATATGAAAACAGGCATATACTACTGATAAAACGGCAAGAAAATCTATCACCCAAAAACGAGGATTTCTAAATTTCTGCTTAAAACGTCTTAGTAGCCAACGAATTATTAAAATTCCGAAGAAAGTATATAAGAGGTCGCCAAGTGAAAACGGCAGGAAACCGTGCCCATAGCGCATTAATTTTGAAAATTCAGGGTATAGAAATCGGCTGTACCAATTTTCAACCAGCTCGGGGTGCCCGGCCAGGAAAAAGATAAAAATGATCTGCACGGGGAGCAGAAATGCTAAAATATAAAGTCCTTTTTTCTTCACTCGATAATCGAGATTTTATTCTCCGAGATCTGTCTCGAAATTAATAACATTATTTTCTATAATTGCTTTAAGAGCTTGCTACAGGGTAGTTTGCTTTTTAAAATTACAATTATTAGCAAAACACGGCTTAAAATTTTAAATAACTGTTCTTCATTTGGTTAAATAAGTTTTAAAAAGCCTGTAAATTTTCCTTCTTTGTTTATTACCAATACCTTTGTGAAAGACCAAAATATAAAACAATGAACGAAGAAATAAGGGAATTAGAGCCGAAAATCTTATGGAATAAATTTGCCGATCTAAACGAGGTACCACGACCTTCAAAAAAAGAAGAGCGGGTTATTGAGTTTATGAAAAACTTTGGAAACAAACTTAACCTGGAAACCCTGGTAGATGAAACCGGAAATGTGGTTATAAAAAAACCTGCTACTTCAGGGATGGAAGATAGAAAACCCATTGTATTGCAGGCCCATTTAGATATGGTGCACCAGAAAAATAACGATACCGATTTTGATTTTGAAACCAGCGGAATCAATATGTATGTAGATGGAGATTGGGTAAGAGCCAAAGGAACAACCCTGGGTGCCGATAATGGTCTGGGAGTTGCGAGTATGATGGCAATTTTAGAAAGTAACGATATTCAGCACCCTGCTCTTGAAGCTTTATTTACGATAGATGAAGAAACCGGAATGACCGGTGCAAAAGGTTTGGATTCTAATTTATTGGAAGGAGATATTCTTTTAAACCTGGATACCGAAGAAGATGATGAGATTGGGATTGGATGTGCCGGCGGCGTAGATATAACTGCGGTTAGGGATTATGAAGTAGAGCACACACCCGATAATTCGGTTGGTTACCAAATAAAAGTAAAAGGTTTGCAAGGCGGGCATTCTGGGATGGATATTATAAAAGGTCTGGCCAATGCCAATAAAATTATGGCACGTGTACTTTTTGATTCTAATCGGGATTTCGGTTTGCGCGTTTCCAGCATAAAAGGTGGCGGATTACGAAATGCCATTCCTCGTGAAAGCGAAGCTATTGTGGTGGTAGATAAATCTAATACCGAAACTTTTTTAACTGAAATTATTCAGCAGGTGCGTGAGATTAAAGCTGAATTTGCTTCTCTGGAACCTAATATGGATATTGAAATTTCTGAAACCGAAGTTCCAAACGAAGTAATGAAAGTGGAAGATCAGCAAGAAGTAGTTAAAGCAATTTCTGCAGCGCATAATGGAGTTTACAGAATGAGTCCTGATATTGAAGGTTTGGTTGAAGCTTCTAATAATATTGCCAGCGTAAAAGTTGGGGATGGAAAAGTGAAAATTAACTGTCTTACAAGATCATCGGTAGAATCTTCAAAAGATGATTTGGCCAATAGTTTGGAAGCAACCTTTGAGCTGGCGAAATTTAAGGTGAAATTATCTGGGGAATATCCGGGTTGGGCACCAAATCCTAATTCTGCAATTTTAAAAGTTGTAGATGGATTATATCAAAACCTGCATAATGAGAAAGCCGATGTTGCAGCCTGCCACGCTGGTTTGGAATGTGGAATAATTGGAAACCATTATCCTGAAATGGATATGATTTCTTTTGGGCCTACCATTAGAGGGGCACATTCACCTGATGAACGCGCAAGTATTTCCTCAGCCCAGAAGTACTGGAAATTTTTAATTGAAGTTTTAAAGAATATTCCGAAGAAATAATTGGAGATATTTAGAAAGTAAAAAGGCTGTTTGAATAGTCATTTTCAAACAGCCCTTCTTATATATAAATTCAGGAAATTATTCCTGTATACCTACCAATTCTACTTTAAAAACAAGATCGGTGTTTGGAGGAATTACGCCACCCGCGCCTCTTTCTCCATAACCTAAATGACTTGGGATATAAAGTAAAGCTTCATCTCCAACTTTTAATTGCTGAATGCCTTCTTTAAATCCTGGAATCATAGGAGCATCTGGACCGTAAACTACTGTCATGGGACCATAACCACCCTGGTTTTTTCTAGCTTCATTAAATAAGCCCATTTCTTTGGCCAGTTCTTCTTTGTTTGTATCAAAGATTTCACCGTCACTAAAATAGCCTTCGTAAAGCACTTCTACCATTTGTCCGGTTTTAGGTTTTTCACCTTCACCTTCATTTAAATAGTAAATTTTTAGTCCGCTATCTAATGCTTCAGCATCACCTTCGTGGCTTTCAAATTCTTCAGCCTGGGCTGCTTTAGCTTCCTGCAGCTTTTTAGCTTCGGCATCTTCCTTATCTTTTACTGCCTGTAGTTCTTCTTCAAATACCGTAGGAGCGTCAAAATTTTTGGCGGCTTTACCTTTTCTAATAATGTTTACCTCTTCCATGGTAACCGTCTTTACTGGCTTATCTCTTGGGCCTGTTTCAACTTTTCCTATAGAATCTACAACATCCTGGCCTTCTACAACTTTCCCGAAAACAGTATGCCTGCCATCAAGGTTTGGAGTAGGAGCAAGTGTAACAAAAAACTGACTTCCGTTTGTGCCCGGGCCGGCATTAGCCATAGAAAGAATTCCTTTAGAATCATGACTTAAGCTATCTACAATTTCATCTGGAAATTTGTAGCCTGGGCCACCACTACCGGTTCCAGTGGGATCACCTCCCTGTATTACAAAACCGTCTATAATTCTGTGAAAAGTTAATCCGTCGTAATAATTTTTGCCTTTATGGGTGCTGTCTACCATTTTGTTATTGCCTTCGGCAAGGGAAACAAAACTGGCTACGGTTATTGGAGTTTGTTCAAAGTAGAGTTCAGAAACAAAAGTTCCGTAATTGGTTTTAAATTCAGCATACATCCCATCTTCTAGATCTGGATATTCGTCGTTACACGCAAACATGGTAAATACCACGGCAAAAAGTAATAAAAATTTACTGGTTCTCATTTATTATAAAAATTAAAAAGGCTTAATAAAGCCCGGGTTTACTTATTGTTGATTTTGAATTTCTTCTTTTTCAGTGATATTATTGAGGGTGACTTTTGTTTTTAAAGGCCAGTTTGTACCTATTTTATTTTTATCTCCATAATATCCAAAAGCTTTATACGAAGGAAATAAAAAAGTTACGGTTTCTCCTTCTTTCATTAATTTTAGGCCCTGTCTTAAGCCGCTAAAAAGTTTTTCCTGGTCTATGGCATAAGTTCTGGTAGCTTTTTCTCCTTCGGCATAAATCACTTCATCATTTAAGGTAGAAATACTATAATCGAATTCTACAATATCGCCAAATTCTGGGGTGGTTGTAGTGGTAGAATCTTCAACTTTTTTATGATAAGAATACCAAAAACCATCTTGAGAAGAGTGATATTCTCTTGTAGAATCCCTTTGTATGGCAGTTTTAATAAGTGCTATTTCTTTTTCCAGTAGTTCCTGGTTTTTAGCAATAGATTCGCTAAAGTGGGAACCCGATTTCTGAGTTACAGGGTAACGGGCTTCAGGAGATTTACAGGCTCCCAAAGCGAAAATTGCTATAAAAATTAGATATTTATTCATTATTGCAATTCCTTATAACTGGGAAGAATGGTATTAAGCTTTGTGATGGTGTCTTCCATAGAAAGTTCACTTTTACCTCCGGCCGCATTATTGTGGCCTCCGCCTTCAAAATGAGCCCTGGCAAATTCATTTACGTTAAAATTACCTTTAGATCTAAATGAAATTTTAATAATTCCCTCTTGTTTATTTTCAATAAAAATTATGGCAAAAACTACCTTTTCTATCGCCAGGCCGTAATTTACAAAACCTTCGGTATCTCCTTTTTGAAAATTATGTTTATCCAGCTCTTCCTGAGTTAAAGTTATGTAAGCCGTTTTATACTGAGGTTTTACTCGTAAGTTTTGCAGCGCAGTTCCTAAAAGCTGAAGCCGGTCTTCATTATAGGTGTCAAATATATTGTTATGAATTTCGTGATTTACCGCCCCTTTATCAATTAAATCGGCTATTACGCGGTGTGTTTCGGCACTGGTGGCACTAAATCTAAACGAGCCCGTATCAGTCATAATACCTACATAAAGGCAGGTGGCGATTTCGGGAGTGATTTTATGTACGGCGCGTAATTTATCAATAAAATGATACACCATTTCGCAGGTAGAACTCATTTCGGCATCGCTATAGGTATAGTTAGCAAAGTCTGAGGGTTCCCGGTGATGGTCTATCATAATAAAAACAGCTTCCGAAGCTGTTAAGATTTCCTGCATATCGCCAGAGCGGTCTAAATGATTAAAATCCAGAGCAAAAACCAGCTCGGCTTCATTTATAAAATTTTCGGCATTTACTTTATCTTTTTCATAGATAATTACCTCATCATTTCCCGGTAGCCATTTTAGAAACCTGGGATAGTCGTTTGGTGAAATCACATTTACCTTATGGCCTTTATCCCTTAAAAAATGCATTAAACCTAAGGTAGAACCCATGGCGTCACCATCGGGGCCTTTGTGTGGTACAATAACTATATTTTTAGCCTGGGAAAGTTCGGCAGTGATCTCTAAAATTGCTTGTTCTATCATAATTTAATATAAAATACCACCGGGATAAATCCTCAAGGTATTATGTTGAAAAAAATGAAACAAAAACGTTTCAAATTTCATTTCCTTTAGTGATAAACCCAGGGCTATAATTCAATCTCTTGCCCGGCGAGTAATCAGTAAAGATACAATTTATTAATACCAGCTTAAAAAACCAATCTGTATTTTTGTATTCAACAAATCAACAAAAAATGAAGGTAATTTTGTCGCTCTTTCTAAGCTTTTTTCTATTTAGGCTTTAAAAAATGCAGCAGTCTGAAAGCTAAATTCATATAAAACTTAAAGGAGCTTGTATTTGCAGCTTATTTAATTATTTTTGCCAAAATTTAAAAAACCATAAGATGGCAGGAAAAAGAACATTCACCATGATAAAGCCCGATGCTGTTGAAGCCGGGAATGTAGGTGCAATATTAGAGCAAATTACCGCTTCAGGATTTAGAATTGTAGCTTTGAAAATGACTCAAATGACTACCGCTGATGCTGAAGAATTTTATGCAGTACACAACGAACGTCCTTTCTTTGGAGAGTTGGTAGAGTTTATGACTCGTGGACCAATCGTATCGGCTGTGTTAGAAAAAGACAATGCCGTAGAAGATTTTAGAGCTTTAATTGGAGCCACAAACCCAGAAGATGCTGCTGAAGGAACTATAAGAAAAAAATACGCGAAATCTGTTGGTGAAAATGCTGTACACGGAAGTGATAGCGACGAAAACGCACGGATTGAAGCTGCTTTTCATTTTTCAGGTAGAGAGATGTTCTAAGCAGAACTTTTTAAGTAATATAAAAGCCATCAGTTATTCGCTGATGGCTTTTTTGATTGTGTGCCGTGCATGGCGTATA
>NZ_DCAP01000028.1:0-38657 GCF_002311535.1 Salegentibacter sp. UBA1130
TATGGGGGATTATCCTAAACCCGACTGGCGGATATTTGTAGAATCACTGGCCGAATTTCCCGGAGATAATAAAGTTAACGGACAATTTTTTTCTACAGATGAACGGAGTAAAAAAGTATTGGTTGGTCCTTCAATTTTAGGACTTACCGGTCCCTGGGGAATTTCCTTCGGGGCATTGTTCCCGGTATACCAGGATCTTATTCCGAATACGCCCCGTGAAAAATATAGGGTCTCACTGAACATAAGTTATTGGTTATAACAGATATTAAAGAAGAATTTTAAACATAAAAAAAGAGTAAAATGAAAAGAATAGCATTAATTATCGTAGTGACAGTGTTTGGAATCATAAGTTCCAACGCCCAAATCACCAAAGTAGATCAGGAAGTTTTTGGAATGGATTGCGCACCTTGTGCCTATGGCCTTGAACGCGGACTCAAAAAAATGGATGGTATAGAAAAGGTACAAGTAAGTCTGAATGAAGGCAAAGCTTATTTAGATCTGACTGCAAACAATAATTTAAGCTTGAAACAAATTCAGGAAGAAGTGAAAGTGAATGGTTTTTCAGCTAAGAATGCCGAAATAGTTATAAAGGGCAACTTCGTTGAGCAGGATGGCACTTATGCAATACAAACCGGGAAAGAAACTTTTAAGATAGCTGAAGCAACTTCTACCAACTTACGTTCCAGGTTAAAACCCGGAGTCCTTACAGTTAAAGGGATAGTTCAGGATGAAGAAGACGGGGAGCTAACCACTAAGTGGGAAATTGAGCTTACTGAAATCCTTTAATTAAATGAAGATTAAAAAATACAGCTTATTGGGCGCAAGTTTTCTTAGTGCAGGGGTTCCATTTTTATGTTGCTGGACCCCTGCTATATTAACTGGAGTAGCGGGAGTCACCGGTATTTCCTCTGGTTTTGAATGGTTACATCCAGTAAGACCGTATATGTATAGCATGTCTTTCTTATTCTTAGGTGTCGCTCATTATAGGGTGTATAAGGATACCAAATTCTCGACTTTAGAAAATAACAAAGATGAAAACGAATGTGGATGTAGTCAAAATCCTGAAAATTCAACAAAAAACAAATCGATATTATGGCTAACCACTTTTTTGGTCTTTTTTATGATGATAATAAACTACTTTCTGGAATGGTGAAGATTTCCGGGAAGAATATTATTATTACCTGCTTAATATTCATATTGGGTTTTAATATGAATGCTCAGGGCCCGCCTATTTTTACGGATACACCTATCATATTAGGTGTGCAGGGACGTGGAGTGCGTACTTTTGGCAATATAACTTCTAAGGAAAATGCCAAGGCTTACGCGCAGGTACTTATTGTTCCTTATAACATTACCAGTAAATGGCAGGTAGATGCGGTAATACCCTATGTCTCAATTTCGCCCGATGGCTTGGATTCCCAGTCGGGATTTGGAGATTTAAAAGTATTTACAAAATATCAACTCTTTCAAAAGGATGATAAAGGAGAGGCCTTAAGAAGTTTAATTAAATTAACCGAAACTTTTCCTACGGGAAATTCCAGTCAAATGCCTGCCCTGGGTGCCAGTGCTTTTCAAACTACCATAAGCCTTGTATTGACGCACAACCTTCCCGTTCCCCTGTAAAACCTTCCTAAAAGTTCGATTAACCACGATCTGATCACCGGGACATGATTCCAGGTATCCAGTATACCTTGTATATCAAGCTTTTCGCGGAACTGTGAAAGCAAATCTGTATCTTCGTCGATAGCCTGTAGCATACCAAATTCAATCCCATTGTGCACCAGCTTAGTAAAGTGACCTGCCGATGGAGGACCGGCATGTACATAACTCTACCAGTAGCAACAGAATAGCTGCCTTACGATAATCTTTCGCACATATTGTTCATTGAATCTCGAATGGTTTGTAATACTTCATGTGTATAGAATATGGTTATCCTTAAATGGGTATAATCCAAATCCCGCTAAATTACTTTCTTTCTTATTTTCAACAACAGTTGCGAGGTTAAAGCCAAAATTGGCAATTCAATTAAAGGACCTATAACTAATGACAATGCAACCAATGGTTCATAAGCAAATGCGGAAACTGCAATGGCCAATGAAATAGGTGAATTTCTTGCCATTGTTGTCAATGTGAGGCTTACCCTGTTTTGATAACTGAATTTAAAAAACCTGCTGACCAGCTGTGCCAGTAAAAAAGTAATGATAAAAAATATAATCACGGGAAATAGCAATTTGTAAATAACATCAGGATTTTCCAGTAGATTTCTTCCTTCTGAAGCAAACATTGCGACTACTGCCAATGATAAAAACAACACCTGGGATTTTACAAAAAAGCCGGTAAAAGACGTCCCTGAAGTATTGCTTCGGCTAACTATTTTTTTGGTAACTAATACTAATAAAAAAGGAATCAGGAGCACCAGAAGAATACTTTCAACCAGTGACCTGAATTCAACATTTCCTGATCTTCCAAAGAATAGTAACAAAAATATTGGAAGTAAAAGAATCTGCAATATCAGGTTGATTGGAAGAATAGAAGTAGATAGCGGCACATTTCCTTTTGCAACACCGGTAAACACCAGGTACCAATCTGTACAGGGAGTTACCATAAGCATCACAAACCCTATCTAGATGGCCAGCTCGTTATCCAGAAACAAGTATCCCAGCAAATAAGCAAACAGGGGAGTCCAGATAAAATTAATAACAAGGCTGCTAACTGAAAATTTGAGATTGAAGAAAGCACTTTTAAGCTCGCCGATGTTTATACTTAAGAATAAGCCGTAAAGCATTACCATAAGCAAGAGTACAATAAAGCTCGATGCATATCTCTCCAAAATAGCCAAATTCCCCAATAATAATCCCAGTACAACTGCCAATAAAATGACACCTGTTTGGTATTTATTGATTTTTTCCATTTACTCTTCTGTAACCAATTCTTGTGAGGACTTGTCTGCTTTTTGATTCAGATTCCTCCATTGGAAAAAAACTATAATACCAAGTACGAGGAGCTGCGCCAGGATAGACTGTAAATTCGGGTAAATCCCCAATAGTTCTATACGGGGAGCAAAATCTATGGGTGAAATGGGGATGTAACCTGCTTCCTGAAAGGCCATAATTCCTTTGCCTGTTAAAACAATTGCCAGGGCTGCTACCATATAGGAAGCCAATTTGAAGAATTTTCCTACAGGTAGTTCTTTAGTAAATTTCAGAAACACGATTGTTATAATGGCTATTATAATAACGGAAGTCAATAAGGCCCAGTTAATAGCAGAATTTGCGACATCGGGATTGCTCAGTTTCAGTGATGAAAGAAACAGAACCACTTCAAAAGCTTCCCTAAACACCACGATGAACGAGAAAATCAACAAACCTATCATATTTCCGGTTTCAGAAATGCGGTTTATTTTATTTTTTATGAAGTGTTTCCACTTCGATATCTCAGAATGGGAATGAAGCCAAATACCTGCAAAGAGCAATACCAGTACAGCCAGAATAGCTCCAACACCTTCCATCAATTCTCTTGACGCACCGCTTAAATTGATAAGTTTATCTACAAAAAACCAACTCACCACACCAGTTAGTACTGCGAAAATCCATCCGGAATGGACGGCTATCACTGCGCGTTTGATTTTCATAGGTCTTAGAACACGGAGAATAATGAGGATAATAAGCAACGCTTCCAAGGCCTCCCTGATAAGGATTGATAATGCAGCACCATATATAAATGCAAAGGAATAATCCTTTTCTGCTAAAACAGTTTTGGCAGAGGTTATTTTTTCTTTAAGGGCATTATAATAATTTTCCGCACCTATTTTGTTGTTGTTTTGAAGTGCTTTTCGGTAAGCAATCATATCCCGCTCAATACCCCTCACTAATGAAGGCGCAGATGCACCCAATATATTCTCCACCAGCTCAACGCCTTCAAGGTAGGATGTCAAGGCATATTTTTCGGCAATTTTATTATTGCCTTTTTGAAATTCCTGATATGAAAGATCAAGGTTGGTCATAGCAACATTTAGAGGTTCAGGCCTTTCAGGTTCATAATTCCGCACCTGGCCAACTGTTATATTGCTGAAAGATTTATTCAAAAAATGTTGCAATTCTTCATCGTTCCATTTGCTGATGCTGTCAAGATGCAAATTGGAAGGCAATGGAGCTCTTGAAATTTCTTCATTGTGCTTTAGTGACAGCACGTAAAAAGATAAGTCCCAAAGCTCTTCTTCTGTAAGACGGTTGTAAGAAGCCATCCCCGTGCCCTCAATCCCCAATTTGATGACATTGTAAGCCTGAAGTGGGGACAACTGGGCTTCGTGGAAATTGGTCGGTGCAGGATTTAAATTTCCGGCTAAAGCTCCGTTCCCATATCCTTTGCCTCCGTGGCAGGATACGCAATTATTCTGGTACAGGGTGGCTCCATTCTTTAACGAGGGATAACGATTAGGTGTAATTTTTAAAATTCCAAGATCGAGAATTTTGTTTTTGATATTTAAAGCAATTGTAGAAATCGCTTCTGGATTTTTTTTGTCCGCAACAGCTTGTTGCAATTCCCGCAGGGGTTCATCAAGCTTTTCAAACCTGGTATTATTAATTGTCGGCAATAGATCCTGCTGAAGTGCAATGGATTTTTTTGCAAACTCGCTCATTTCGGCGAATTCAAACTCATTGATTATTTCGCCATTCTCCACCGCTACTGGATAATCCTTGGAAATGTAATCCAGGAGAGTCACCAAAGTGCGCAAATCTGTGTCATTAGCCGTATTTTGCGAAAACGTATTTATTGAAATGAAAATGACAAAGAAGAAGAATACCCTATATTTATTCATACTAAATCTAAATAAGGGCAAATATACAGTTCTGTGATTTTATAAAAAAATTTATAATCACTAATACAGATTTTTTTTTTCGTTTAGCTCCAAAAGGATAATGGGATTCCTTTCGGTGCCTTAATCCGGTGGTACAAGATTTAATCCCTGGGGTTGTTAAAGAAAACTATCGGGTATTTCTTAATTTAAGTTATTGGTTATAGTATAAACAAACTTTAAAAAATTAACAGATGAAACATCCATGACAAGGGACTTGACACAAAGAAGAATGATTATTAACTTTGAGACAATTCCAAAGGGCGATTTTTACTGGAGGTTGAAATATCTTATTCAGGCCTTGAGCCATAGAAACCCCGAAGATGAAACTGCCCTCACACAGCTAAACACAAAGAAGTATTGCCTTGAGAAGGAACCTGAAATTTTCAAATTCTTAGCTGTATTTTTCTTACCAATTAGAGTTCCTGCTTTAGTGGGTAAGGGTACTTTTGTGATGGTTCCAGTTAGTAAAAATCCTACTTAATTGAAAAACTTCCGGATGGGAGTGTAATAATAGTTATTGTATTTGGAAGTTTTAGTTCCAATGCTCAGATTCAGAAAGTAGATCAGGAAGCGTTTGGAATGGACTGTGCCCCCTGTGCCTATGGTCTGGAACGCGGACTTAAAAATATGGAAGGTCTGGAAAGTGTAAAAGTGAGTCTTAATGACGGTAAAGCTTATTTAGATTTGGCAAAAAATAATGATTTGAGCCTTAGGCAGATCCAGGAAGAAGTGAATAAGAATGATTTTTCTGCTAAAAAAGCCGAAATTGTTATAAAAGGTACTCTCGTTGAACAGGATGGTAATTAAGCCAATTCAAACCGGGAAAGAAACTTTTACAATAGCTGAAGGAACTTCTACCAGCTTAAAACCCGGAATTGTAAAAGTGAAAGGAACAGTTCAGATGAAGAAGATGATAATTTGACTAATGAGTGGAAATTAAATATCATCCAGATTTATTAGCCACTAAAAACGTAGTAATAATGAACACTAATTAATGGCGGACTCCACATCGAGTCCGCCATATTTTTTTAAATTTTAGAAGTAGAATATTCTTTTCTGGTAACAATCTGATACACATAAAAGGAAAATATGTTTGGAAACTATAAAAACTAACGGATTACTAATCATTTACTTTATATGGCTATTTGTTATCATTTCTGAAAGTTAATTTAAATCATTAACCTAAATCTACCTGCCGGCTGGACAGGCTGGCTTTACTATTTCAGAGTTCAGTAAATCGATTATTAGTTATACGATACTCGGTAAATTACGCCATTGGTATCATCACTAACTAAAAGCGATCCATCGGGCAATTCTACCAAACCGGCTAACCTGGCGAATCGGGAAGTACCTTCCTCCATTAAAAAACCTTTTACAAAATCTTCAGCCTTTACAGGCTTCCCATTTTCGAAAGTTACTTTCATTATTTTGTGTCCGGAAGCTGGCCGTCTATTCCAGGATCCCCGAAAAGTTACCAGGGCAGTATTTTTATATTCCGAGGGAAACATTTTCCCTCTGTAAAACTTTAAATTCATTGGAGCGCTATGGGCTGTAAATAACATCTCCGGTTCTGTAGCTTTCTGCGCGTATTCTTTCCAGGTCATTTTTGGCGGTTCATCTGCCTTATTATATTTACCATCGTCGTAGATATACGGCCACCCATAATCAGCTCCCTCAGTGATACGATTTAATTCTTCTTTTTGTTCATCATCTCCCAGCCAGTCAATTCCGCTATCCATCCCAAAAAGTTCCCCCGTCTCAGGATGCCAGTCAAAACCAATGGTATTTCGCAGTCCCGATGCAAATATGGTTCTATTGCTCCCATCAGCATTAGTCCGTACTATAGTGGCATTTTCTTCCCGTGTTTCATCACAGGCGTTGCAGGTGCTTCCAATCGATATATATAGCATCCCATCTGGGCCAAAACCAATCGTGCGGTTGGGGTGCTGACCACCATCTGGTAGGTTCCCTATAATCTTTTCCAGTTCTCCAATAGTACCATCTTCTTTTAACTGTGCCCTGAAAACATCATTTACCGTAACAAGGTAAAACATATCTTCATGAAAAGCTACCCCATGCGCTCCTTCTTTAGTTACTACCGTTTGTTGATGGTCAGGTTTCCCGTCATCATTAGTATCCTTAAGCATCACTACGTCTCCCTCCCTTCGAGAAACATATATATTTCCCTGGGGGCTTACAGCCATCATTCTGGGTTCTCCCAGATTATCTGCGAATTTTTCTATTTTAAACCCCTGCGGTAATTGAAGTTGCGATATCCTCTCTTCGGTGGCCCCAACCATCTTAGGTTTATAAATATGTCCCGTAATATTTTCTGAAATAAGGCTATCCTTCTTTTGTGCCATGATTATACTCGTTGAAAGAAGGAGAAACAGTAAAGCTTTTTTCATAAGTGATTGATTTTCAAAATTTAAACTCATTAAAAATATAACATATGGTTTCGATGGATTGTTAATACATGGTTAAATGAAACTTATTTTTTTCATCATATAAGATTCTAATTGAGCTGTTCGACAGAGGAAAAAAAAATTTAAAACCAACTATATCCGCCTGTCCGGCTAGCAGTACCGTGGCGAAGCTATCGGGGAATTTTTAAGATTAAAAGTTTAAAAAAATTGAAACTAAACACCTGTTCGACGTTATCTTACCGTTCTAAAATAATAAAATCTGAGACCGGTAATAAATAATATTAGGGGGACAAACCCGGAGATAAAAACTAAAATTCTCCCCAGCATGCCTGCCATTTCTCCAATATGAATCGGATAAAATTGTGCTGCTATCTGTTCGCTAACCGGGTCGTCGTTAAAGGATGAGGAATAAATGGTATTACTATTATTATCTAATTTTAATTCCCTGGTTTTTCTTAGACCGGGGTTTATAAATCGGTTTTTGATATATCTAAATTGATACACTTCATTTCCATCTTGAGGAAAATAAATTGCCCGGAGTGCATATTGGTTGTCTGGAGTCTCCAATAAGTGCAGTATATCGATCCCGGTACCTGCTTCAATCTTTTTTTCAGGTTGTTTATTGCCTATAAAACCATCTATTAACTTCAAACCATCCTTATAGTAGCTGTTATAAGTAAAATATCCACCAGAAAAGGCCATTACAGCCAAAGGAAGGGAAAAAAATATTCCAAGTGACTTATGTACATCGTAGTTAAATCTTTTTCTATTTCGTTTCCATTTAATTTTAATTCCCTTTTTAAAATTTGATTTATACTTTTTCCACCATAGAAATAAACCGGAGGTAAGAAGAAACAAGAAAAATATAATAGCACTACTACCTACAATGTATTTGCCAATCTTAGGAATTCCAAGGCTTCGATGGATCTTCAACAAATCTTCAAACAATTTTATGGAAGCTGATTTTTTTCCTAAAGGTACTCCCGTCTCCGGGTGATAATAAAGGGTTTGACCATTCTTATAAATAATGGAAACCGTCTCCTGCTCTCGATAAGGTAGGAATATCTTTGCTA
The DNA here is from genome assembly GCF_002311535.1 of Salegentibacter sp. UBA1130. Taxonomy (NCBI): domain Bacteria; kingdom Pseudomonadati; phylum Bacteroidota; class Flavobacteriia; order Flavobacteriales; family Flavobacteriaceae; genus Salegentibacter; species Salegentibacter sp. UBA1130. The sequence continues at coordinate 8,358 of NZ_DCAP01000028.1, forward strand.
TAGTATCTTTCTGACTCCTATAAAGTTCTGAGGAAGTTTTTAATAATGTCTTTTCCGAAAGAGTATTAGTAGATTCCCTTTGTAGTAAGCGTTGATTTAAGGCCGACGTTATTTCCGGCTGCCATACATACATGGAACCAGTAAGACCTGAAATGGATGCCAAAACCCCACATGTTATTCCTAAAAAAAGATGTACTTTCTTAACTATGTTTGAAAATGCTTTCAAGCAATAAATTTTAGTGTAAAATGGTAGTCGTTACTTCTGAATATCAATTCTTAATAACGACTACCACCCCTTTTAAAAATTATAAGTTACACCAAGACGGGCATTCGCTCCCTCCCCAGCTGTAGTAAAAGACCTTAATGGCGCCGCCCATTGAGATCTTGCCGGTAAATAATACTCATTAAGAAGGTTATTGATACCCAAGAAAACATCAATATTACTCTTAATTTGGTAGGTGGCCGTTAGATTTACCAGGGTATATCCATTTACAGGAAATTCCGTATGCCTAAAAGCATAATTTCCTTCCCCATCCTGAAAAGGAGAAAACCTGTTTCGATCTCCTAAACTCATAACATTCAATGAAGTATTAAACTGTTCTGTTGGCTTCCAGGTAACATAAGCCGTTAATTTTGGAGCAGAAATGACATCACCACCAACATAACTTAAATTATTTTCATCATCGTTTGGGTTTTTAAGCCCTTCCACATACGAATAAGAAGTCCCAATAAGTAGTTTATTGCTTGGGAGAGCATAATCTATTGCTACCTCTCCACCGAATATTTTCTGAGGTTGTTCAGAAGGTATAAACGAGTTTAGTTCATCACTAAATACAACACCAGTACCTAAATTAGAGGTACTGTAGTATCCTACAGCCTCTAAACGAAAATTATTAAATTTTGAAATAAACCCGAATTCATAGTTATTGGTAACTGCGGGCTCCAGTTGAATGTTGTCTATACTTTCAGCTCTTGCAGATCTTAAAATAGAACCTAAATCAGCTATGGAGAAACCCTGGGAATAACTAATGTAGGGAATGAATTCCTGATGTTCAATATACCGGACTCCCATATTAAATGCCAGATTATCGAACGCCAACTCTCCGCCCTGAACGGAGACCGAAGGATTAAAGTTACCATCTCCTTTAGGTGAATAGGGAAGTGTATTATAATTGGCAATATCCATTTTTAAATCATCGTATCGTAATCCAGCTTTAAAGGCCCATTTTTTATCTAGTTTTAAAGTGGTTTGTAAATACGGTGCTACGCTCATCAGTTCGATATTCGGCACCCAAAGCCTTCCATCTAACAGCCCCTGATTAGTCTTATCCCTTAAAAGATCCAGTCCATAGATCAGAGATATATTCATATCGCCATACAAATTGAACTGAGTATTAAAATTAGGTCTTAAGCCATACTTTTCTGAATTGATCACGGATTGCCCTCCGTCTTCGAATTTATCAGAATAAAAGAAAATACTTTTGGCTTTGGAATAATATAGATCGGTTTCAAAATCTGTGGTACCGGAGAAAATATTATTTAAATTGTATTTTAACCTCCCATTTATCAATTCGGAACCAGTTGGTTCCTGTCCAGGAATTGATCCTTCGATACCATAACCCGGTTCTAAAGAGTAATCCCCTTGGTCATTAAACACCTGAATATTTGCAAAAACCGGAATAAAAGGAGAATCCTGAAGTGATTTATAAAGATTCCCGTTAATGGTTATTTTTTGATTAGAAGAAAGGAGATATTCCAGTTTTCCATACGTGCTGTAAATATCGGTATTATCTAATCCATAAGTAGGAAGTAAGGGAATCCCTTCAGCATCGTATTTATTCCCGGTATGTTCTATACTTCCGCTTATATAGTAACTAAACTTATTAAATTGTCCGGAAAAGGATTGATATACCCCATATCCCAAGGCATCTTGGCTATTGGAAAGTTGGGAGGTTCCCCAAATATCAGTAGTGCCGCTCAATTTTTCTGAAGTGGTTGGATTTTTGGTGATATAATTGATAAAGCCTCCACTACCACCATTTCCAAATATTGAAGTAGCTCCTTTGATTACTTCAACTCTGCTTATATCGTTAGGATTAATACTTTTAATTCCCAATTGTCCATTACGTAGCGGGGTGGATTGAGGGATTCCATCTACCATAACGAGTAATGACCTACCTCTTAATGTTTGTCCCCAATTGGAAAATGTTCCTGTGCTTACAGCAAGACCGGGCACTGTATATGCTAGAATCTCGTTAATATTGGAGGAGATTTTAGTAAATTCCCGCAGCTTTTCTGAGTTCACCACAGTAACAGAAGCTGGAATTTCTGAAAGATATTCCGGGTTCCTGCTTGCAGAAATCACCACTTCATCCAAACTTCCATACGTATCCTGAAGGTTCACACTATAGGTTGTTAAGGAATCTCGTCCAATTTCTATAATTTGCTCTATAGTTTGATAACCCAACATTTTGACCGTTACCTTCCAGTTTCCAGGGGGAACCTCCTGGAGTTTATAAAACCCGTCAAAATTTGTAGTAGTTCCTTTTTGTAATTCCTCGATATAAATAGAGGCACCGGCAATAGGTTCATTTGTTTCATTTTTTATTTCCCCTTTTAATCCTGATTGGGAGAAAGCAGAGAGGCTTAAGGCCATTAAGGCGAGAAAAGTAATGTGTTTCATTATTCTTATTTAGATTTATTAAAAATAAATGCAAATATAGAAGCCTCTTTTAATTACACCAAGAAAATTTGATTTTTTTCAATGGAGTGGAGTGGAGTGATCACAGCCCTCTTGAAGATAATTGGTAGATTATTTTTTGATTTAATATAATGATTAAAAGCAATTTTTTACTCAAAAAGGATTGGCATAAAAAATATGATATTGGGAAACAACTAAAGTTACCATTCTATCCCTTTCTCAGTTTTTAATCGTTTCATTATGAAATGCTAAAATCCTATTATTTAACAATACCTGTTATCTGCGATGGATTTGTGGGCGGATGTATTTTTAATTATGATTTACAAATAGAGCAATTGGATTCTCCAATTAATTTGCCATCTTTATCAAACTCGTATTTACAACATTCATTGAATTTTTGTTTTAAAATATCTTTAGCTCTTCGTGTTCTAGCCTTGACATTTGTAAGACTTATTTCTAAGATTTCAGCCGCTTCCTTTTGTTTTAGTCCTTTGATATAAATCAATTCAATTATCTTTTTATAAATATCTGGTAGTTCATATACGAATTTATCAAAACAGCATATTGACTGATATTTTTCTAAAGCAGTTTCATTCTGTAAATTAACACTCGGTAAATAAACAGATTCTTTATTGAAGTAGTTTGCTATCTCGTTTCGAGCAATTTGAAAAATCCAGGCTCTTACTTTTTCATCATTCTCAAGTTGATGTAATTTTTTATGGATTTTTAAAAATGTATTTTGAAAAATATCATTTGTAGCACTTTCATTTTTTACTTTTTTGAGAATAAAGAAGAATAACTCTTCATTGAAATTGTGCCAAACTTTTTGAGTCTCCATAGTTCAAAAATAAATAAAGGTTAGCTTTTAAACCAACCTTTATTCAATTCAGCAACAATCGCATTTACCACATTCACATTTTGTACAAGGGCAATTGTTATCTAAACAATTTATGCAATTACATTTAGTGCAATCACAATTAGTACATTTACAATCATTCATACTTATAAATTTTATTGTTTACTACGGAGACCTTTAATTTTCTAAAAAGATACATTTAAATTGAATTTTCTTTTAAAATATGGCTGCAGACTCATGTTAAGCATTTTATTGACTAAGCTTTGCGCCTGGAACATTTTCTCCAACTTCTCTAAAAAACTGAGAAATTTTAAGCCTTCTGCTTCGTAATATTGTAATTATCCGAAAGATAAACTAATCATGCTACCCCGAGCAGCCCACTCCATTAGTTAAAAAAGCATATCATTCTTAAAAATAGGTGCTAAAACCTAGGTACCAGGTGGCCGTTTTTGTGGCTGGATTATTTAAAATGTCATTCTGCCACTGATAACGATAATTCAACCTTAAAACCGTTGCAGGTGACGGTCTAAAACTTATGGAAGGAGTAACCGCAATTAAATCATCCCCTATATTTGTATTAGTTTGAGTGAAGTTACCAATATTAAAATCAACATAATCTGTCCGAGCGGAGACGTTTAAGGATGCATTTTCCCAACCGAACATTTTCTTTTGCAACACTGGTTGAACTACATCCAGAAAAAATCCTGCTTGTTTATTTCCAAACTGTTGCGTAAATGTTTTTGGCACATCCACCCACACATAAGCGCCTTCTCCAACAATATAAGTGCCGGTTGATTCAATAGTAGTGCTAAGATCAATAGCGAAGACATCCACCCTCCTATTCTTTTCATCTATCTGTAGTCCATCTTCCATTACACGATTGTATGTACCGCCCATATAAGAAAAACCAACCTCACCTATATTTCTATTTCCTATAGCGAGTTTTGTAGTAATTAAAGGGTCACCGCTGAAATTTTCTTCAAAACGCTCTTCATTTTCTTTAACGGATGAAAGAGAGGTTCGATCTTTTGAATTATTAATTATACTATTGTCAAATCCATTTGAGAGGTATGCTTCATATCCGATAATCCAATCTCCAGTATTTGTTTTACCATACATTCCAAAACCTGCATTAGAAAAAGTGGCGGGTAGTAATTTTACTGCCACATCAGGTCTTTCTACAAACTCCCATTTAGGACCATCGTGATTTTGATTAAAAGCACCGATTGGATTCAAGATTATTCCACCTCGTAAATTGAGAAGAGGATCAAAGGAGATATCCATAGCAGCAAATTCTATGGCAATCTCTTTACCTCCCTCTTCAAACTCTACTTCCGTTAAAAATTTAATTCTTTTGTTAATTGAGGCAGACAGAAATAATGTTAAACGTCGTGCTTGAAAAGATAATCCTTCTGTCAATCCATCTTCCACTGCATATATCGAATTGGCTTCAAGATATCCCCCAATAGATACCGGAGCTTTATTTATTGTTAGAGCTGGTCGATTGTATACCGCATCCATGTTAAGTTGAGTATCTGTTGTATCTGACTTCGTTCTTTTAAGTATATCATCCTCGTTTTGGGCTATTAAATTTCCACTGAGGGTGAACAATATTAAGGTAATGATCAAATAATTAGGAGAATAAAATATAGATGTTTTCATCGTCTGTTTTCGTTGGAAATGTTTTTAGTTTTTGTTCAGCAGGTCCTTGTAATACGGTTCCTTCATTGGAAAATTGGCTTCCATGGCAAGGACAACTATAGATACCCCCACCAACATTAAGCTCGCACCCTCGATGAGTGCATTTTAGTAAGGAAGCTATATAGTCTTCACCAACTTTATATAGACAAATAGGGAATCTGTATTTGTTATTTTGTATAAGGACAAACTCTCTTTTAGACACCTTGTTATTTTTTTCAAGAATAAACTCATGCTTCGCTATGGTTAACTTATCTACCTCTTCCTTTGCTGTAGCATAGTAAATTCCACTGCATGAATGTAAAAAACCTAAACTTGGTATTGTTATAGCAACAGAGGAAAGGGTTTGGATAAATTTTTTTCTTTTCATCATAATGAATTTATAAATTCAAGTAGTTGCTTTTTTTCCTGATTCGATAGGGCATTGAACTCATCCCTTGAATTTTTGGCTTCACCGCCATGCATCAAAATGGCTTCCTCAATACTTCTTGCCCTGCCATCATGTAAAAGAAACAAACCTCCTCCTTGTGAGTTTTCAGAAAGGCCAATTCCCCATAGCGGAGGGGTTCTCCATTCGGATGTTTCAGCAAAACCTTCGGTATATCCATCGTCCAGACCAGGACCCATATCATGAAGTAGTAAATCTGTATAGGGATGAAATCCTTTATTAGATAGTGCTTCGATAGGCGAATATCCCGTTTTCATGCTTGGGGTATGGCAGGCAGCACATTGAATTCGGGAAAAAATTTGTTTGCCAGATACAACATCAGGATCATTTTGATTTCGAGGTATCGGAGCTTTTAAGGTTTTTAAATAAAAAACCACCTCGTTAACTACCTGAGTACTGATTTCCGGGTCCTCTTCCAGCCCGCTATAAGGATCTATAGGTTCAAATAATGATGTAATACCTATATCTTGATTATACGCACCTACTGTTTGATGCAATAAGTCATAACTAATTGCCTTTTTACCAAACCTAAAAATATATTTACCTCCACGTGAAATACTATTTGGCCGAATTTGAACATATTCAGGAGGATATGCGAAATGAGCTCTACCACTTATTCCGTCGCCATTCTCATCATAAGGATCGGCTAGAGAAAGTATACTTTCATCTGGAACAGCATCCAAAAAACCTAATCCTGTGACCGCAGGCGCAACCAAGGTTGTGAAGGGTGCTCCTGGAGGTAGCTTTTCAGGCTGAAACCCCTGAATTGCTTTATTCTGTAATTGATTTTTACCATCCCCAAAGTCTGCAAAAGGATTTCCTAAAGTATCACTTTGACCGAATCTTATAAATTGATTAAACGGGTGACCTTTACCATCCCCAGAATGACAACTAACACAGCTAGTACCTACGAAAACGGGGCCGAGTCCAGTTTCTGCGGTAAATACTTCATCATTGAACGCTATATCCCCATTCAAGAACTGAATCTGCTCTTCAACTGATAATCCTTCTACAGGGCCATCAAGAAGTTCATTTTCCTTTGGAGGAACAGGACCATATTCATCAGCTAATTTTTCACAGGATGTAAAAAAAGCGATAAAAATAATTAGACTTAACCATTCTATTTTCATTACCTAAAATATTATTTAGACAAATCTAAAATTTATTTTTTAATAATCTAAATATTGAAAGTTATTATCTTAAGAATATATTTTTAAAGTTGTAGGAATATATAGTATTAAGCTTCTTAAAAGATTTACCAACGGCGAAAACCTCGTTTGTACGTTTAAAGTTTCTAACTTGGAAGCTTTGTATTTACTCCTATGAGACAGCCTACCTATTAGGAGTATTATGAAGGTTCTCAATAATATGAGTATAATTCTGGTCGCCCCTCCTTTAGAAGTACTTGAATTGAAATACCAGAGAACTCCCGATTCCTTATATTACAGGGAATCGGTTTTTAATTGAAGTATTTTGTTTACAAAAGGTCAATTTTCTACGCCTCTTAAAACTTCAACTTTTAAAAAGAAAAATAATGAATTCCATAGAATCATTAGATTAAGAAAAAGTTGGTAGGTAAACATTTTTAAATAATCAGGGCTTATGAATAAAGTCTTTTAAGACAAAAAAATACAATAAAAATGATGCAATGACCAAAAGGATTAATGAAAAAATTCCAAAAAGCTTTTCTTTTTTAGTTATTTTATTCCGGGAAGATTTTTGACCCTTCTTCTTTCTTCTATTTCTCCTATATTTTGACATTTTTCTTCTACACTTTCTTTTGGGTAAATTGCAAACTTATCGCTTTAAAAAGGGTTTATTCCCTCTAATTAGATAAAAATTCATTGTACTGTAGTCTTACAATTGCCTTAATTTAGGGCACCTAGGATACCATAGGAATATTTCACAAATAATTCTGTGGTCTTACTGAAGGTATGAAGCTCAGGAATTCAGTTAATTTCTAAAAAATAGTGACTTCATAAACTTAAAAATGCAGATTTGTTTTCAATCCTACTATCATTTTAAAATAAGTACAGGAACTTCTGATTTGAAAATCATTTTCCGTCTCAGCCCCAGTTCAGTTAGTTTTTCTATAAAGGCATGTTTCCTGTAAAGTAGCGCCAAAATATCTATGGCATTATCTTTCAAAAAACCGGTTATTTTATCTTCAGTTTTCCCTTCGGAAAAAAGGTGAACAGAAATATTCTGTAGATTAAAAAACTCCTCATAATAGTTTTTTATCTCCTGTTCTTTAATAACTTCATCTTTACTTTTAGCAAAATGAAATATAAAAAGGCGCGCGTTAAATGCCTTTAATAGATCAGCCAGAACCTTTAGTTCCCTATCAGGTTTCAGATTATCTGAATCCAGCGCCAGACAAATTCTTTTTAAACCAAAAGTTTCTAAATCTTCAGGTACAACCAGCACAGGGCAGGGTACATCCTTGCTCACTTTTTCACTGGTAGTTCCTGCAAGGTAACCTTCTACCTCACCTGCACCTTCTGTCCCCATAATTATCAAACCTGCTTTTTCTTCTGTTGCTAATTGATAAATTATATCTGAAGGTCTTCCTGGGGCTACCATACTCTTATATTTTATTGTCGCCAGACGTGGAAAATTTTCGAGAAATTCCAGCATTTTTTCTTTGTACAATTTCTGATAAGAACTAAAGTTGTCGGGAACCGGATAAACTATAGCCCCGTATCCGGCATATTGATAACCTTCAGAATAGGCATGAACAAAGATAATTTCTGAATTTAAAGATTCGGCCACCTTTATGGCATACTCAACTCCAATTTTGGAACTTTGACTAAAATCAATCGGAACTATTATTTTCATGGTTTTTTAATTTTAATTATACATTCAGTTTTTCAATTAATTGTTTAAATAAAAGCTTTATTGTTTAATCCACTTTTTGGCAATCTCCTTTTCCTCTAAGTCAAAATATTTTACTTCAGCATTGGTAAAAGGTTTCATGAACTTTGTAATCCAGTCCTGCCATTTTTTATCACCTACCATGGCGATTTTTTCATAATCTTTTGCGTGGGCAGTATCCATTTTTAGATCTTCCCACAGGCCTGGAAAATCCCAGCCGGTAAAATTCTCCATTTCAAAATACCAGCGTACGTTTAATCCTTTGTCCAAAATAGCATGAATAATGGGATGTACCTTCTCAATATCCATTTCGGATAAATCTCCCGATGCTCTGGTTGCAATAATATTATCTCCTGAAATCTCTATAATTTGTAACATATCTATTTTTATTAATTATTAACCGCCTAAATCGTAAAACCATTCTTCAGCTTTCATAATTCCTTCTTTTATGGCATTTCCCTTAGTATAATTCTTTTCTATAACCAGACTTTTAGCAATTTCCAGGGCTTTTTGCTTCACTGCAGGATGGAGGCCATCCAAACTGGTTTTAAATTCTTCAAAGGTCCATTCCATAGCTTCATTTTAATGGTTGAACAGTTCTTTTTCTTTTTCGGGATCCATCTCATTCTTTGACTTTTTGTCCAAAAAATAATCCAGCACGATGCCCACTATAATTGCTCCCACAAAAGCAACATACACCTGCCAGTTAAACTGAACTACCAGAGACAGGCTAATAATTATGGCCAAAATGGGTAGGATAGGTACTTTCCCTATGGAAAGGGGAACTTTAAAAGGTCTTTCTTTGTCAGGTGCTTTATAACGCAAAACGATGAGTGCAATATTCACAGCTACAAAAACGAGTAACGCCCCTAAAGAGGACATTCCTGCGACAATTTTAATATCTCCCAATAACAAAAATGCCGCTACCGCAGCCATAACCACCAGTGTAGTTACCCAGGGTACTTTCTGTGCATTGGTCTTGGTCATAAATTTTGGAAGCTCGCCCACGCTTGCCATACCGAAAAGCAACCTGCTAATGGAAATAATGCCACTAAAAGCCGCATTAGCCGTAGCAAAAAGTGCCGCAACTGCCAGGGCTACGGGCAACCAGGAATTTAAATTTGAAGCGGCCAGCGACAATGGGGAATTTACCTTTGCTATTTCTGCGGGGTCACTTATATTGAGTACCGTAAAAGATATTAGTAGGTATATAATTGTGGTAAACACCATTGTCAATAAAAATGCCCTCGGAATCGTCTTGCCCGGATTTTTTACCTCGGAACCCAATGCTGCCATATGCTCAAAGCCGGTATAAACAAAAAATAAGGTAGCAGTCGCTGCCAGGGTGCCGGAAAAGGACTCCACTTTAAAAAATTCTGATTTTGGTGGTCCTGTTTCCAAAAGTCCGACCGCAATAAGAATAAACAATCCCAATAGCTGAATACTGACCATAATGATATTGGCGGTAGATGATTTTTTGATGCCCGTAATGCTTATAAATGCAAGAATCAGTAGCACAGCATAGCTAACCAGTAAGGAAGGGATGTTAAAAAACGTATTGAAATACCCTGAAAAAGCAAGTAGCACCGCGGCGATGGTGGCCGAACTGTGAAATGCAATCGTCCAACCTGTTAGAAAAGATGGAATGTCGATTTTTGGAAAAGCTTTCCGTACAAAAATGAATTCTGCACCGGCATTAGGATAGGTAGAGGACAGCTCTGCATACGACATTGCCGAGACACTGGCCGCAATGGCGGCAAAAATAAAACTCAACCAAAGGTCTGTTCCCGCCTGTCCAGCGGCTGCACCAATTACAGTATATATTCCAGCACCAACAATGGTACCTACACCATAAAAAGTAAGGCGAAGAGTACCCAGAGATTTTTTTAATTCTGCCATAATACTATTAGTAATATATTATCCATTTCTATCTAAATTCCTTTTTTCCATCTCTGCCTTTACGATGCCACGCTCAATAGCCTCTTCTTTTGAACAATTTTTGTTCAAATAGAAATCCCTTGCATATTTTAATGCTACTGCTCTAATATTTTCATCCAGCACATTAAGCCTCTCCTGGTAATCCTTAAATAAATCCTCCTTCATTTTTTAAAATAGTTTTAGAACAAAAAACACCATAGTTAAAAGATATACAATATACGCTGCATCGAAAACGAATATCTGCCATCTGCTGAACCCGTGAAGTTCCTTGCTTTGATGGACAAATACTGAATATAAAAGCGGCATCAGTCCTACAAAAGCCAGGTTGACCCAAAACAACTGGAAATCTTCGATTGGGGTCGTTACCAGTGCCAGGGGGAAAAATGCCACTGTCATGGTAACGGCATTATCTGCAATCACACTGGTGGTACCCGCAGTCACTTCACCTCCCTTTACCACACTCCATGTTTTGAATATTTCAGGGGCGGTAGTCATAATTCCGGTGATAAACAACCCTCCAACAATTTCGGAAATATTCAGTGCCGAAACAATATTTTCGGTAGCTTTTACAATAAAAAAAGCCCCCACGGCTATGGCCAGGGCCCCTGCAACCGAAAGCCATATTTTCTTTTTATCCCATTCTACCTTCTGACCCTTTTCCCTGCCTTTTATAATGGCATGCGTTAAAAAAGCCGCATAGGCAGCCAGCATGATCCACCCATCAATGGGTTGTAATCCACGCCAGGCTTTGGGAAGCGTTAATATAGCCACCAACCCGATAATTACCAGATAGGGGATAGATAATACCGAGACGGAACGTTTGTTCAGGGCCAGCAGGTTGGCATCCAAATGTTTTTGATGCTCCTTATTGTTTTTAAACTTTCTTCTGGAAGCAAAGTATGCAATGGTTACCATGAGCGGAATGGAAATGATATTGGAACCAAGCAAATTCCCCAACCCGATATCAGATACCCCACGGGCGGCGCTCGTAATATTTATCGCCACTTCAGGGCTCGCTGTTACAATAGCCAGGAAAGCTGCCCCTGCAGAAGCAGTAAGCCCCCATTGTTTGCGCAGCATCTTTAAAGGGGTAAGGAGTTGATCAGCACCCCAATGGGCAGCCCAAGCTGCCAATCCCAATACTACTACCCAAAGCCAAGCGTTCATAACTAATCGATTTTTATAATTGTCCTGTTACTTTCAGTATATTTCAACTTTTTCTTATCCGATATTTTCTGGTCTTTTTTTTGTTGGCTTTGAAAGATCAGGAGTAAAATCACTCCCGTGCTAATCCAAACATCTGCGGTATTGAATACAGGGTCGAAAAAAGTAAATTCATTACCTCCCCATAATGGCAGCCATTCCGGAAGCCTTGTATCAATAATAGGGAAGTACCACATATCCACCACATTGCCATTTAAAAATCCGGCATAACCACCGCCTGAGGAGAATATTTCTGCAATATTGCGAAGTGCGGGATCACTTTTTTCAAAAATCAGTCCGTAAAATGCACCGTCAATCAAATTGCCCAATGCACCTGCGTATATAAATGCGGCACAGATTATAAAGACTTTTGCATATCCTTCACGTATCATCTTTTTGATATAAAAGGTCCCCCAAATAACGGCTACGAAGCGAAATAGTATTAAAACAAATTTGGCCAGATAACCTTCGCCAAATTTAAAGCCCCAGGCCATGCCGGCATTCTCCAAAAAATGTAAGCGAAACCAATCCAGGCCAAACACAAAATATTCCTCGCCATAATAAAAATGGGTCTTCACATAAATCTTTATGGCCTGGTCTATTACCAACAACAGTAAAATTAATAATGCTACACTACTTTTATTCATAATTTCCTTATTCTTGCCCAACGTCTTGTGCAACATATATTTGCATTATTTAGATAATTTTAAAATTCTTATGGCGCCCCGCATTACAAACGTGAAAACGATGCCGCCAATTACCAAATCGGGCCATTTGCTATCCAGAAAATAGACCAGCACCCCGGCCAGTATCACCCCGCAGTTTACGATGATATCATTGGACGTAAAAATAGCACTGGCCTGCATATGCGCCTCCTTACTTTTGGCCTTATTTATCAACCAGAGCGAAATAAGGTTCCCCAGTAAGGCTAAAATGGAAACTATGATCATCCATTCGAACATTGGTGTTTCACTACTTGTAAAAAACCTTCTTAATACCTCTGCAAAACCAAGTGTTGCCAATGCAATTTGAAAGTAGCCGCTGAATTTTGCCACCTTCTTTTTTCTGGAAATGGCACCACCTACTGCAAATAAACTTAGCGCATATACTATCGAATCTGCCAGCATATCCAAAGAATCTGCAATTAGGCCCATAGAAGAAGAAATCCACCCCGTGGTCATTTCGATAATGAAAAAGCCGAAATTTATCCCCAGGACCCACCAAAGGATTGTTTTCTGTTTGGATTGGTCTTCTATTACGGGAGGCTCGGCTTCTTCGGTCCCCATAAATTTATCACCTAATTTTAATTCTGAAATCGAGGCTTTGATTTCCTCATTCCCTTCAAGGTGATATACTTCAAGTTTTCGATTGGGTATATCAAAATCCAAATATTTCACTTGAGCATAAGATTCCAATTTCATCCGGATCATCTGTTCTTCTGAAGGACAGTCCATTTGACTTACTATAAAAGTACTTTTGTTCATTTCTCCCATATCACTTAACTATATTTTTCCTTCCTTTATTGGAAGTTAATAAGAGAATTACCGCACCGCCAATAGCTGCAAGTAATGAAGCTATCAAAATGCTTATTTTCGAAATTTTAATCAATTCCTGATCATTAAATGCGAGATTGGTAATAAAAAGGGACATGGTAAAGCCAATTCCCGCGATCATACCAATTCCAATTATATGTTTCCAGTTTAGTGTAATATGTAATTCGGAAACTCCAAGTTTTTGCCCGATCAATGTAAAAATACCAATCCCTGTTACTTTCCCAATAGCTAATCCCAAAAGGATCCCCAGCCCTAAAGAACCGGAAACAACCTCAATTAAATTTACATCGAGCTTTACTCCCGCATTCGCGACTGCAAAAATTGGAATGATAAAGAAAGCATTGAAATCAACAAGGGAATTTTCCAGTTTGAGCAAAGGAGGCCTTGAATTCTCAGTATCTGTTTTAATAGCTTTTAAAATTATTTGTTGTTTTTTATCCTGAAGAGGATTTAATTTTTCCAGCTCTGTTTTCTCAAGATTAGTAACGTTTGTGGCGGTCCTTTCTTTTAATATTTTACTGTCTAATTTGGGCACTATTGGAATGGTAATGGCAAAAAGTACTCCCGCAATAGTTGGATGGATCCCCGAATTAAGGAAGCAATACCATAAGATGATCCCAATAATAATATACCAAATCAAATTTTTGATCCCAGTCCAATTCATTAATAATAATAACCCAAATGCCCCCATGCCCGATCCAAGGTATATCCAGCTCAACTCGTTGCTATAAAACAATGCTATCACCAATATGGCACCTATATCGTCAGCAATAGCGAGGGCTATTAAAAATGTTTTTAACTGCCTGGGGACATTTTTTCCCAGTAGGCCAATAATCCCTAGTGAATATGCGATATCGGTAGCCATAGGGATGCCCCAACCCTTTATATTTTCAGTGCCTAAATTTAGGCTAATAAAAATGAGGGCCGGAACTGCCATGCCACCTAAAGCTGCCAACAATGGGGCTGAGGCTTTTTTAATTGAAGATAATTCCCCCACCATAACCTCCCTCTTCAATTCAAGGCCGGCAACCAAAAAGAAAATTGCCATTAGGCCATCATTGATCCATTCTTCAATTGTTAGCCCAAAACTAAGATGCTCGGAAAATTCAAAAAGCAATTCATCGCCAAGAAAATGATGATAGGCACCTGCCCACTTTGAATTAGCTAAAAGAAGGGCAACTATAGTAGCAATTATTAAAAAAATCCCCCCAGCTGTTTCCCTGTCGAGGAACTTTGTTGCCGTTTCCCTGATATACCCAATAGTGGATTGATTTCGAACTGATTGCCCCATTTTATCTTATCTGTTTTTTGAGTTCATTACTTAAACCTTAATATTTCAAAAAGCTCAGTAGCGTCTTAATTTTTAAGAACTTACTGTTAGGTCAACTTTAAATATGCAACGCCCTGTCTTCGGTAGCTGCCAGACAGGCCTCCTTAAAGGTCTCGGAAAATGTGGGGTGACCGTGTGACATTCTTGCAATATCCTCGGCAGCCGCCCTAAATTCCATCGCTACCACCGCTTCGGTATAACTGTCTGCTATGCGAGGGCCTATCATATGCACGCCCAATATCTCATCGGTTTCCTTATCTGCGATTACCTTGATAAAACCATCCGTATCCATACTTATCTTCGCCCGTGCGTTTGCCTTATAGGGAAAAGAGCCCGTTTTTATACTTCTATTGGTCTTCTTCAGTTCTTCTTCCGTCAAGCCTACACCGGCGACCTCAGGCTCGGTGTACACGATATTTGGGATAAGGGAATAATTGATATGTGGCTTTTGACCTGCTATGCTTTCGGCTACAAAAACGCCTTCTTCACTGGCTTTATGGGCAAGCATTGCCCCCCGGATTACATCCCCAATGGCATACACACCCTTGACATTGGTTTCAAGGTTTTTATCTACCGTTATCTGTCCTTTCTCATTGGTTTCCACTCCTATATTTTCAAGCCCTAAACTGGCGGTGTATGGTTTTCGGCCAATGGCCATAAGACAGTAATCGCCATCTAAACTCATTTCTTCTTTATCGGAAAGATTTTCCGCTTTCAATTCTACTTTATCCTCAGTTGCCGTTGCGTTTGTCACCTTATGTTCCAAATAAAAATCAATTCCCTGTTTTCTAAGGGAACGGTGCAATTGATGTCCCAGTGCGCCGTCCATAGTGGCGATAAGGCTATCAAAATATTCTACTATGGAAACCTTTGAACCCAGGCGGGCGAATACGGAACCTATCTCAACACCGATAACGCCACCCCCAACGACCATTAAGTGCTTGGGGATTTCCTGTAGGGCAAGGGCTTCGGTGGAAGAGATGATACGCTTTTTGTCTATTTTAATATTGGGCAGTGAAGCGGGTTTGGACCCTGTGGCAATGATGATTTTATCGGTTGTTATGGTTTCCGTTTTGTCCCCGCCCTTAATCTCAATCGTGTTTTTGTCCTTGATGGTGCCGTGGCCTTGATAGACGGCAACCTTGTTCTTTTTCATCAGATAATCAACACCATTGATGATTTCCTGTACCACATCCTGAACCCTTTGGTTCATTTTCAGGATATCGACATTGGCCTCTTTAACATCAATCCCAAAATTTTCGAATTGATGCTTGAGTTTGTAATAATGCTCAGAGGCTTCCAACCAGGCTTTTGACGGGATACAGCCCACGTTAAGGCAGGTGCCGCCAAGCGTGTTGTACCTTTCAATAATGGCTACTTTTAATCCTAATTGGGCGCAACGGATCGCACTTACATACCCGCCCGGGCCAGATCCTATTATAGTTACATCAAATTTTTCCATATTCACATTTTTTTAAGTTAGTTACGGTGGAAAAAACCTTAAGCTTGACCATTGGGGGCTGGGATTCAGGCTTAAGGCACTCCCACCTATTATTTTTTACTACAGTTTTTACATATCCCTTTTAAAACTAGGTTCACATCGTTCACCTCATACTGGTTTGGCAAACTCTCTTCCGATATTTTATTTGGTAAACAGATTGTTTTCTTACAATTGGTACAATGAAAGTGCATATGTAAATCTGTACTGTGTTTACCTTTGGCGTTTTCATCGGAAATCGCATATTTTGCAAAAGCAGTTCCATCGTCAATTTGGTGCACCATGCTTTTTTTCTCAAAGAGCTTTATCGCCCTGTAGAAAGTGGTCTTATTGGCTGTTTTGATATTTTTATTGATAAAGACTTTTTGCATTTCATTTAAACTTACTGCATAAGTTTTCCTTTTGAGGTATTTGTAAATTTTCAACCTCATTTCAGTGGGACGTATCCCTTTTGACGATAATTTTTTTTCCGTTTTTGTCATTTTATATTCTTTCGAAAAACAGTCTAAGTCCGGATCTAATCTTTTTTATAAGCCAAAAGCCTTAACGCATTAAAAACCACCAGAAGCGTCGAACCTTCATGGATTACTACCGCCACTCCAATATTTGCCAAGCCGAATATGGTTGAAGGTATAAGCAGGGCCACAATACCAAGGCTAACCCAAAGGTTTTGCCTGATAATCGCCTTTGCCTTCCTGCTTAAACCTATGGCAAAGGGCAGGGTTTCCAACTTATCGGCCATTAGCGCAATATCCGCCGTTTCCAGGGCTACATCACTTCCCGCAGCACCCATAGCTATTCCTACAGTGCTGTTTGCCATGGCAGGGGCATCATTAACGCCATCGCCCACCATTGCCACCTTGGATTCCTTTTCTTTTAATTCTTTTATAGCATCCACTTTTTCTTCCGGTAATAAACTACCCCAGGCATCGGTCAATCCTATTTCTTCTGCTACTGCGTCTGCTACCTTCTGGTTATCACCAGTAAGCATGATCATTCGTTTAATTCCTATTTCTTTTAATTTTTTAAGGGTTCCCTTGGCGGCTTCACGAGGGGTATCCATTAATGCAATGATGCCTATATATTCTTCATTTTTTCGTATAAGCATTGTTGTATTTCCACCACCTTCAAGACCACGCACTTTCGTAGCTATTTTTTCGGAAGGTGTACTCTCATCAAGCCCTTCGTACAGGTCGAGGTTACCTATATAGATTTTATCATTGCCAAATGATGCTTTAATCCCTTTACCCAGAACTGCCTCTAAATTAGAGGCATTTGGGATTTCCTCGCCTTCCAGACGCTCTTTTCCATCACGAACTACAGCTTTGGCCAGGGGGTGATCACTAAGACCTTCCACGGCTACTGCTATTTTGAGAAGTTCATTGTCTGAAATATCCCCAAGTGGCACCACTTGGGTAAGTTTTGGCTTTCCTTCCGTTAGAGTTCCGGTTTTATCAAAGGCTAGGGCGGTAATAACCCCCAGGTCCTCCAGAGGGCGCCCTCCTTTAATTAATACCCCGCCACGGGCAGCTCTGGCCACTCCACTTAATACAGCACTTGGGGTCGAGATTGCCAACGCACAGGGACTTGCAGCTACTAATACGGCCATCGCCCTGTAAAAGCTGGCGCTAAAGGGTTCGTCAATAACTAAAAAAGCAAACAAAAGAATCCCGACCAAAATAAGGACGGACGGCACAAAATATTTTTCAAATTTATCGGTGAGCAACTGGGTAGGCGATTTTTGAGTCTGAGCTTCGTTAACCAGTTTCACCAATCGGGAAAGCGTTGAATCTTTGGCTGCTTTGATAACTTTAATCTCCAAAGTATTGTTCCCATTGATCGTTCCGGCAAAAACGCGGTTTTCATCTTTAATATCATCTACCTCTGAGTAATCCTTCTCAACATCTTCTACGGGAACTTTATCTACCGGTACACTCTCCCCGGTTATTGGAGCCTGGTTAACACTACTCTGCCCATCTACCACTACGCCATCTGCAGATATTTTACTATTTGGTTTCACCACAATGATATCCCCAATATTGAGTTTTTCGATACCAACTTCTTCCGTTTTACCATTTTTCTTAACCAAAGCTGTTTTTGGCGCCAGTTCTGCCAGTGCAGCTATAGATTTTCGTGCTTTGTTCATTGCATAATGCTCCAAGGCATGCCCCAGGCTAAAGAGAAATAATAACAAAGCTCCTTCAGCCCATTCCCCAAGAATAGCTGCTCCTATAGCTGCGACCAACATGAGAAAATCAATTTCAAATCCACCTTTGGCTACGGTCTGTATGGCTTCTTTTGCTGTAAAGTAACCTCCAAAAAAGTAGGCACCTATGTATAGGGATAAGCTGACCCATTCCGGTATTGATGTTACGTAGGACAAACCAAAACCAATACCCAAAAGAGCACCACAAATAATAGCAAAAATAAGTTCGGTGTTTTTCCCAAAAATACCTCCGTGGGCGTGGGAATGTTCTTCCCCGGCCCCGTGGCTATCCGCTTCTCTATGATTCTGGAGATCAGTATCTTTATGCTTTTGTTCTTCTATATCCCTTACCTTTTCTTTATTTAAATTTTGAGGATTCTTTTCGGCAGATTTAAAGCCCTTATTCTCAGCAGAGGAGCTTTTTTTAACTTGTAGGTTTTCTTTTTCGAGCTTTGTAGTTATCTCATCAAAACTTGTTTCCCGTTTATCATATTCTAAACGGATCATTCCTCCGGCATTGGCGGAAGCTTCCAAAACACCATTGATATTCAACAGACTCTTTTCTATAGTCCTTGCATGCCGGGTATGTCTAATCCCCTCAACCTCTATAAGCAAATGTCCATATTTCGCGGTAATTTCAGCCCCGGTTCTTTCTGCCAATGATTGAATGCGGTCAATAGAAATTATATCCGGATCGTAATGAAAGCACAATTGTGGCACCGTATCTTCCTGATCATCCGCTATGTGGACTTTTTCAAGGCCATTTTCGGCTTCCAGTTCCTTAATTAGCCTTTCCACACAAGCGTCTTTTTCATTAGGTACCTGTGGAAGGATTACGGGAATTTTGATTTTTAGTTTTTTCATATCCTTAGTTATTTGTATCCAGTTTTTTGCTTGTTCCTTATCCTGAAGGTCAAAATATTTGACTTCTGAACCGGTAAAGAAATGAGTAGCTTTAACGACCCATTCCTGCTATTTTTTTCGCCTACAAATTTTATGACTTTTTTCGATGATATTGTGGATTAGCGGATGGGTTTTTTATATCCTTCTTCGTGATTCTACCATTGATTTTAGCAGCAATCAAGTTTTCTTTTTCTATGTCCAATACCTATATCATTTTTTCAATTTTATAGGGTTTATATTAATTTAAGTGTATCTCCAAATACTCCAGAGCCTCAGGCATATCCAACTCGCGGGTTCCGTTCCCGGTTCTGATAAAGAAATGCGAACGATCGCCCAAATTCAAATACACAGGTTTTTGTGATTTGTGAACCCTTACATAACAGATATCCTTTTCTTCGAATTGGTAAAAGGCCACTTTAACCAAAGGGCAAAAATGAGTGCCGAACTTGAGGGACACCAATTGCATTATATATTGCTCAAACCCGTCCTTGCCAGGTTTTTTTAAAGTACCGCAATCCTGTTCCAGCCCCAGAATACTACCTTCATCATCAATTCCGATAATTAAATGCCCTTCTTGGGTGTTCATAAACCCGGCAATTGTTTTTGCTATTACGTCCTCCAAAGCCTTATTCGGTTTAAACTGCCTCAAATCCCATCTCAAGGTAGATTTAAATTCTACTTGCTGGTTTTCTCCTGCCGCAATCAGCTCCCTGATCTCCTCCAGCTTATCTCTTCTTCCGGTCAATTGAAATATTCTTTGCCTGACCATAAACATAAGCGACAAGGCAATGCCCAGCAGTCCAAATAGCAATTTGATGATGGCTTGATCCAAATCCCATGAACTAACTTCCTGCTGATATGAAGCAAGCAGAGATTTCCACCATTCGCCATTACCTCCCTGCATGTCATACATGTGGAGTGAAATAACCAGGGGCTGTATTATAAATAAGCCAAGGGCTAATCCAATGAATATAAAAACAAATACTTTGCGTTTTTTCATTTTTACCTTCTTTTATAAGCCATAGGTGCCATCGCTTTCGATGCCTGTGCCTTATAACTACTTCTTCTTATCCTGAAGGACTTTCTTCTTTTGTTCAAATTCCTCATCGCTTATCTCGCCCCGGGCGTATCGTTCTCTCAGGGCTTCCATAGCCTTATCCTTCCGTCTATTTTGTCCCGGGGTGGGATAAGGAATTAAGAATATCCAAAAGATGAGGATTATCCAAAGCCCCCACCATATCCAGTGCATTCCCCCAAAATTCCAGTTGTCCATCATAATCTTTCTGTTTAAATTTATTTAACTTTTTTAATGATTTCCTTTCTCCATCCATTCCTTGGCCAAATGTTTTTCTTCAAGGCTAAAGAATTTAATATGTGCCTTTGTAAAGGGTATCAAAACTTCGGTAAACTGTTCCTGCCATTTTGTAATTCCCACCAATGCAACCTTTTTAACGCGTTCTTCATTCGGAAGTTTCAGTTCAATGCCCTTCCAATACGCACTTGCAGTCCACCCCTCAAAATTTTCCATTTCAATATACCAGTATACTTTATGGTTTGCCTGTATATGGTTTTTTAATTGAGATATCAAATTGTCATAATCGGTAGCATCCAATCTATTTTGAGCTACCATATATACCTTGTTTTCTTTTTTATAAATTTTCATCATTGTTCCAATTTTTTAAATCAAAAAACTTAATCCAAGTCATTGCTACATTTCTCACAGACTCCCTTAGCCACCAGATTAATATCCTCTGCCACGTAACCTTCGGGCAGATTTATCTGAGGGATTTTATGTTCTGTAAGGCACACGGTTTCCCCGCAACTATTGCAATGAAAATGTAAGTGAAGGTCGTTACCCACCTCGCATTCACAATTGTCTTCACACAGGGCATATTTAATGATGCCGGTGCCATCCTCAATTTGATGCACAATTCCTTTTTCTTCAAATGTCTTCATAGTACGGAAAAGCGTACTCCTTTCCGAGCTTTCGAAATCTTTCCCAAGGTCGCCTAAACTAATGGCCACATTCAATTGTGCCAACCGTTTATAGGTCATCAGGCGCATTGCCGTAGGGCGGATGCCTTTGCTTTCTAACTTTTTTACTATTTTTTCCATTGGGCGTAAAAGGGTTTAGAAAATTTAACGCTTTAAGGATTCCCCGGTTTTTATCTTGAAAGCATCTTCAATGTCAGACAAATAAATGATGCCATCACCTGGATCCGGTGTTTTCCCGTTTTCCAGGATGATATTGATAGCCGATTGTGCTTCTTCATTTTGACATACCAGTTCTAACTTTACCACCGGGCTGTCGGTTACACGGAAATCTAAAGAAGGTGATGCGCCTTTTGCTTTAAATGCTCCGGTACCTTCCCCCTGAGACAGCGTCATACTTTTGAATCCGCTTTCGCTAAGGGATTCTATCACTATTTGAACCCGTTTTGGCTTTATAAATGCTTTTATTTCTTTCATTACTGTGGTTTTAATTTAGTATTAAGGATGAACCCTCTGGAATTTTAATCAAGACAAACATTTAACAGAGAGTCCATCCATCTATTTTTTTTAATTTAATGACCATGGGAAGTCTGGCTTTTCTGCATTTCAGAGACCAGATAATAGGCATTATTATAAGCAACCAAAGTACCTTCAGGCAGAGGCTCCAGCAGTTTAATTTCAACCCAACCATCTTCAGTTATTCCCGTTCTTACCTGCACCGGTTTCAATTCCCACTCGGTTTCACCATCTTCCTGGTGTTTTTGGGCCGTAAAGATGTAGGGATTTCCTTCTTCTTCAATTATTGCTTCTTCCGGTAAGGCAGGAACAGCTTCTTCACCCGTCCTGATTTTTCCGTTTATATACATCCCCGGAATTAGAAAATCTTCTTTATTATCGATTTCTGCATGCACATGTACCGCTTTGGGGTTTTGTTCAAATTGTTTCCCCACTGAATAAATTTCCCCGGTTAAATTACTGCCTGGAACCGATTCCAGTGTAAACGCAATCTTTTGGCCTTCTTTCACCTTATAAATATCTTTTTCAAAAACCATTAGATCGGCATGAACATGTTCATTATCAACTACCATAAACATGCTGGTTTGCGGCTCCACATACTGTCCTATCTGCACCAGTACTTTTTCTATATAACCTCCAATTGGGCTTACTACCGGAATATATTCATATAATTCACCGTCTCTAACCTGGGAAGCATTTAGGTTTAACTGGCGTAATTGTGATTCGTACCCCCGTACTTCACCTTGTACAGACTGGTAATCGGATTGGGTCTGTTGAAAAGTTTTTCCAGATCCTACCTCTGCTTCATATAAACGTTTCTGTCTTTCAAATTCCTTTTCCAAAAATTGCATCCTACTATATGCATTAATATAATCAGACTGCATTCTGGTTAAATTTGGGTGAGAAAGATAAGCCAACACCTGACCTTTATTTACCTTATCCCCCTCAATAACCTTTATAGAAGTTATATTACCGCCTAAAATTGCCGTAACGGTAGCTTCATATTGTGGCGGCACTTCTAACTGGCCATTGGCTTCCACAATACCGGACAAAGCTTTTTTAGGTAAGGTATCTACTTTGATGCCCAAACTATTGAATTTCATCTCTGAAAGATGTACTGAACGCATCCCGCCTTCTTCTTCACCGTGTTCTTCATCTCCTTCCTCACCGTGATTTTCACCTTCTTCGGTATTAGTAGTTGCAGTTTCACTGGAAGCGTCATCCCCTTCCTCAGGATTTTCTTTACATCCAAAGAATATGCTGAGCGTTAAGGCAAGCATTAAAATATTTATTGATCTTGTATTCATATCGATTTTCTTATTTTAATTTTTAATTTGAATTCTTAAGGTAATATTCCAGTTGGTAACGGCTGTCGAGATAATCGTTAAAAGCACTCCAGGCATTTACTTCGATTCTAATGGCATCTCTTATATTTTGAAGGAAGGTTACGTAATCTATAGCACCTTCCTTAAATGCTAATACCGACCCATCCTGTTGTTCCTGTGCTAAAGGAAGCGCTTCATCCCTATAATAATTCCATGAGTTTCTCCATTTGATGTAGTCTTCCCGCATATTTTTATAGGCGATTTCCAGTTCGAGTTTATCCTGGTAAAAGTTTTGCTCTGCAATCTTTCGATTCACTTGTGCTTCCTGGGTACGGCCTAATTCCGGCCCAAAAAACAGTGGAATTTGAATTCCTATTTGATATTGAAAGAAACCCGATTGCCCGGCTATTTCCTGCCTACCGTATTGACCCTGAAATTTGGGCAAAAATTCAGATTTTCGTTCTCTGGTAACCGCTTTTGCCACGTCAATTCTTTGTTCTGAAACCTGTAGTAAGGGATGATTTTCAAGAGACTCTACCAGAAAGTTTAAAGGTTCATCCAATGCTTCAGCAGGCAAATCTGGTACATCGTAAATTGTGTCACTAACAAACCATAGGTTTAAGCGCTGTATTGATTTCAGATAATCTCGATAAGCTTGTTCTAACTGTATTTTCACCTCATTCCCCTGATTTGAGGTGGCAAGATATTCCAGTTTAGAGGTAGCTTCTGTCTCATACCTGATTCTAGCCGCCCTTTCAATATCTTCGAAAATAGAATCCATTTTCTTATATACCTGATACCTCTTTTTACTTGTATAAACAGATGTCCAGGCCCTGCTTACTTCACGTTCAATTTCAATAGTAGATAGCTCTAAGGCATTTTCAGCAAGTGCCACCCTTTCTTTCTGTAGTTTTAACCGGGGCACTATTCCGAAAATATCGATGCCTTGTTGTTGGACGCCAATTTGGGTATAGATCCCATCAGAGCCATTTCCTACTTCTTCTTTTCCTGTAAAGATTTGGGTGTTTCCAAAATCAAAGGCGGTTTTGCGCAATACTTCCTCACTTTCAATTTCGAGCTGGGCAGCTTGGAGCTGTGGAAAATTTTTGATTGCCATTTCTTTTGCATCCTCCAAACTAATTGTTTGTAAAGAATCCTGTTGTGAATATTCAGATGACATTGCATCAGATTGTGCATTTACAGAAAAGGTTCCGCCTAAAACTAAGCCAATTATCAAAATCGTAGCTAAAGATCGCGAATTGGAAGAACCTAGTTTATTCTGTTCTTTTTTCTCTCGTTTTCTTTCTACAAGGGTATATAGTACTGGTAATACAACCAGCGTAAGCAGTGTAGCTGTAAGCATCCCACCTATAACCACCGTAGCAAGTGGTTGTTGAACTTCTGCACCGGCTGATGTGGAAAATGCCATTGGTAAAAAACCGAAAATATCTGTTGTTGCTGTTAACATAATAGGTCGTATTCGTTCTTTGGTTCCTGTAAAAATTCTATCTTTTATACTGGTTACTCCTTCTTCTTTTAAAGAATTGAATCTATTTATTAGTACCAGCCCGTTTAAAACTGCAACCCCGAATAATACAATAAAACCTACCCCAGCAGAAATACTGAATGGCATTCCCCGCAACCAAAGGGCAAAAACACCTCCAATGGCAGCGAGGGGTATGGCTATATAGATCATGACAGATTGGGAAAACGATTTTAGGGCAAAATATAGAAGAACAAATATCAAGAAAAGGGCAATGGGTACAACAATTATCAAGCGGTCCTTAGCACTCTGAAGATTTTCGAATTCCCCCCCATAAGTTATATAATACCCGGGAGGTAATTCTAATTCTTCATCTAATCTTTGCTGAATATCATTAACGACTGACTCTACATCCCTTCCCCGGGCATTTACACCCACATAGGTTCTTCTGTAGGTATCATCTCTCGAAATTTGCATAGGGCCCGGAACATATTCGATATCTGCTATTTCTTTTATCGGTACCTGAGTTCCGTCGGGAAGATCGATATACATTCCACGCAAGTCATCAATATTCTTTCTATGTTCTTCATCAAATCTTACTACTAAATCGAATCGCTTTTCTCCTTCAAAAATGACTCCTGCGGTTCCTCCCGCAAAAGCAGTACTTATATAATCATTTGCTTTTTGGATATCCAGGCCATATTGAGCAATTTTATCACGGTTAAATTTCACGGTCATTTGTGGCAGCCCAGATGTTCGTTCAGGATTAACATCTCCTGCTCCAGGTACGGTCTGGATAATATTAGCCATTTCCTGTACCTTTTCCGACAACACCCCCAGGTCCTCTCCATATAGTTTAACCGCAATATCTTCTCTAACCCCCTCTAATAATTCGTTGAACCTTAATTCTACAGGTTGCGTAAACACAAGGTTTACCCCAGTAAGTTCTTTATTGAGTTTTTCCTTGATTTGCGCTATAAGTCCTTCTTTAGTTTCAGCGGTTGTCCAATTATCCTTATCTTTTTCAAGAATCAGGTACATATCTGCGATATCCATCGGCATTGGATCTGTTGGGATGTCCGCTACTCCAATTCTTGCTGTTGCTGTTTTAATTTCAGGAAAATTTTCTAGAAGGATATTTTCTATTTTTTTGGAAACTTCAATAGACTCTGTTAATGAACTTCCTGGTCTGATTAAAGCCTGCATTGCAATATCCCCTTCATCCAGTTGAGGCACAAATTCTCCTCCCATTCTGGAAAAAAGGAAACCGGCTAATACAAGTAGAACAGCAGCAGCACCTACAACAATGAGCTTCAGTTTTAATGCCCCTTTCAGTAAAGGCATATATACCCTTTGTATTCCACCAATTATCTTATCACTTATCCTTTCCAGCCAGCGTTCAAACCTTCCAAACCAGTTCTTTTTATTCTGAATGGGTTTCATAAATAGGGCAGACATCATAGGGACATAGGTAAGGCATAAGAAAATAGCACCTATCATGGCAAAACCGAAAGTGTACGCCATCGGCTTAAACATTTTACCTTCTACCCCCGTAAGAAAAAGTATAGGCGTGAATACAATAAGAATTATAATCTGTCCAAAAAATGCGGAACTCATCATCGTGCTCCCAGCATCATAGGCTACTTCATCCATTTTAGCCTGATTGAATTTCACCTTGCCAGATCTTATCCGTTTTTGTATTTCATACACGGTTCCCTCGATGATAATCACTGCACCGTCTATAATGATTCCAAAGTCAATAGCGCCCAAACTCATTAGATTGGCCCAGACATTGAATTGTTTCATTAAAATAAAAGCAAAAAGCAGTGATAAGGGAATAGTGGTAGCAGTAATAAGTCCACCTCTTAGACTACCTAATAACAATACCAGGGCAAAAATCACTATCAATGCACCTTCCAGTAAATTTGTTTTAACAGTATCGGTTGTTCGTGCTATTAATTCACTCCGATCAATAATTGGCTCTATGGTCAAACCTTCAGGAAGTGACTTTTCAACTTCTGCCATCCTATCTTTAACATCCTGAATTACGGCATTGGGATTGGCGCCTTTTAACATCATTATTATCCCGCCTACGGCTTCCTCTCCGTCTTGAGTGAAAGCTCCGTAGCGTACCTGATTTCCAAACTGAACATCTTCCGCAACATCTCCAATAGTTATCGGAATAGAATTTTCGGTAGTAATAGCAATTTTCCTTATATCCTCCAGTGAACGGATTAAACCTTCACCTCTAATAAAATTTGACATTTTATTTTTCTCAATATAAGCTCCACCGGTATTCACATTGTTTCGGGCCAGCGCCTCATAAACCTCAGAGATACTTATACCCATACTGTTTAATTTCTCAGGATTGATTGCTACCTCATATTGTTTTATGGAGCCTCCAAAAGAATTTACTTCCACCACACCTTCCAGCAAGGTAAGTTGTCGCTTGATTATCCAGTCCTGAATAGTTCGTAGTTCCATGGGAGAATATTCAGTTTCGTATCCCTCCTTTGGCTTTATGGTATACTCATAAATTTGACCCAATCCGGTTGAAATAGGTCCCATAGCAGGACTTCCAAATTTATCGGGAATGGTTTCTCCCAATTCATTAAGTTTTTCCTGTACTAGTTGACGAGGGAGATAAGTTCCCATATCATCTTTAAAAACAATAGTAACTACCGAAAGTCCAAACCGTGAAATAGAGCGAATCTCTGTAACTCCAGGTAAATTACCCATCGAAAGTTCTACGGGATAGGTTACAAATTGTTCAATATCTTCTGTGGCAAGATTTGGCGACTGGGTGATCACCTGAACCTGATTGTTAGTAATATCTGGCACCGATCCCAGGTTGACGGTCATCATGGACCAAATACCCGTCCCTATCAGCGCTAAGGTAAGTAGTCCAATAATAAATTTATTATTAATGGAAAATGCGATTATCTTATTAATCATATAAATAAAAATTTAATTCAGTTAAAATTCTTGATAATAATTTTGTGCCTAACAAAATCTATCAATAGGACCAAGGATCTAGTATGAGAACCAGGATTTGGTCAAAAAAGGATATAATTATCCTTTAAAAAAACTGAATTAAACTTTTGGAGGATCTAAAAAGGAAAGAATAGGTTCTTCCACTGAGCTGTCAAAATGGACAAAGGCTTTTGATGGAATTTCAATAATCAAAGCCTTGAAATTTGAAGAACCGAAATCTACTGTATGCACATGGCAGCAATGGCAACTACAAAAAGGAGGGCATAAATCTGCTACTTTATCATGTGAATAGTCGATATCTAAATTCTGCGTAGCAACCACTGTTACTTCTGAATCAGAAATCACTTGTGAAGTGTCACTATCATTACAGGCTAATAAGTTAAGCCCGAATATATATAGAGATAATATGACAGCGATAATTTTCACACTACAAAGATAAAAAAAAATCAATGCACAGATTGTGCAAAAAGAATAGGAACAGATTTCAAAAGGTTTATCACATAATTTGATAATAATTTCAATTAAAAAATTACCAAGATCTTATACTGAAGAATTAGAACATTGTTTTTTAATAAGCTATTTAATGAAATAGAGAATTATACAAATCCTTCAAATTACTAAGTTACACTTCGAATGAGATAGGAAATATCCCCAAATAATGTTAATTAACATTATTTTCTATTCAAATTTGGCTTTCCAAAAATGTTGTACCTATGTTGTACCCAGTCCATAAAAAAAGGCCTTACATTTCTGTAAAGCCTTGTCATTGCTAGTAGCGGGAACTGGACTCGAACCAGTGACCTTCGGGTTATGAGCTGAAATTAGAGGAGCCTCAAAATCCACCAAACACCCATAAATGCTATGTTTTTCAGCCTTTTACATTTTTATTGATATCAAAGAATAACAGGTAAAATGGAATTATTCTGTACTTATTCTGTACTAGTTTTTAGAATTTTTATCTATATTTAAATATCTAAAAATAAGTCCGTTATGGCCAGTATTAAAGTTGTCTTGCGCAAAAATATGATTAGGAAAGATGAAACTATTCCTCTTGCTCTTAGAATTAGTGAAAATTATAAGACAAATTACCATTGGCTTGGACACTATATTCTTGAAAAAGATTGGGACAAAAAGTTTGGAAAGGTTAAAAAAAGCCATCCCAACCATAAAAAACTGAATCATTTCCTGATGAAGAAAATGACCGAGGCCCAGGATTTGTATTTTCACTCAGAAGATGATTTGACGCCCAGACAGATTAAAAACAAACTTAAAGGGCCTGGAGGTTCTCAATCTTTCTTCGCAGTGGCGGCTGAACGTGTAAAGCTAAAATATGATAAAGGAACTTTTTCTGTTGCGAAATCTGAGCTCTCTATTCTCTATAACCTGGAAGAGTTTCTGAATCTCAAAACCAATCAAAAGAAAGAGACGGTTATTAAATCAATAAAAGAACGAAGACGAATAAGGGTAAGTAAGACCAGAAAAGGTGAATATTCTTTTGAAGATGCCATTACCTATTTTAAGAGAAATACCCGACTGGAATTTCGGGAAATAAATGAATCATTTCTAAATAAGTTTAAAGCCTTTTGTTCCACATACCTGGGACAAAGGACCAGAACTATTACAAACCAACTTATTTTTATTAGAACCCTCTTTAATGTTGCTATAAAAGATGGGATTGTTTCTCAAAAATATTATCCTTTCGCTGGCGAAAAAGAAAAAATCAGAATTGGCTCAGGAAATAAAATTGGACTGACTACTGAGGAAGTTATCAAAATTGAAAATCTAGCAGCGGAAAGTCATTCTTCGATATGGCACACTAGGAATATCTGGCTTGTTTCCTTCTACTTTGCTGGCATAAGAATTTCAGATGTTGTAGCCTTGAAGTGGACAGATATAAAAGATGGCCGTCTATACTATGTGATGAATAAGAATGAAAAACCATTGAGCTTTAAAGTCCCGGAAAAAGCCATAACCATCTTTAACCTTTACCTGATGGATAAAACGGAAAACAATGGCTATATTTTTCCATTTTTAAAAGATGCTAATCAAAATGATCCAAAAAGCGTATTTCTTAAAATGAGGAACGCTACTAAGGTTTTAAATAAATTCCTGAAACGAATAGCTAAAGAGTGTGAAATAGACAAAAATCTTTCAAACCACATAGCCCGTCATACTTTTGGAAACATAGCCGGAGATAAGATACACCCCTTAATGTTACAAAAGCTTTACCGGCATAGTGATTTAAAAACCACGCTAAATTACCAGGCCAACTTTATTCATAGAGATGCAGATGATGCACTAGACAGTGTAATCAATTTTTAAAAAGTGGGGGTAAAAAATTTACGATTTTAGCTATGAAGAAACTCCTCTTGATAATTATAAAAATCACTAAAACTGCTGCAATTCAAAGATATTACGAAAAATCCCCCTAAGAAAATATATCAAATTGCCTATAAATACTGACAACCTATTTTCTATGTTGACGATTTGTGAACCTAAATTTTGAGTCATTTGTATTGGCCTGCGTAAAGACACTAATATTCAAACAAATACATATAAAATTAAAAGGAGGGTTGCAGAATTCAGCCTAATACCGAATCTGGATTTTCATCAGAATTTAATAAAGAGCCTTAGTTCTTTTATACCTATTATTTTTTATAATGATTAGTTTATCGGCTTAACAATTTTCTCTATCTGTTTTAAAAATTACATTTTTCCCTATATTTTTTTGTGATTAACCGATATTAGACAAAGTTTTTGTGATCGGAAATTAAATCTGCAC
>NZ_DCAP01000029.1:0-5943 GCF_002311535.1 Salegentibacter sp. UBA1130
ATAGGAGTAATTACAGAATGATAAAATTGTCAAGCAGTATTAGGGCAATAAAAATGAGAATTAGCAGGTATACAACCTAAGGTTGTTCAATTATTTTATTCTTTAATTGATATACTGGGCTATAATCTGCACTTGATGCTTCTGAAGTCGGTGCCTCGGGTTTAATAATAACTATTGCGTACCATGCAATTTCAATAATGCATAAGCTATGTTAGAAGAATCTTTAAATCATTTAATTTAGCTAAAAAATTGGAGAATATCTTCTCCTTAAGGTACCTATAACACCCAAATCTGGAGTTAAAAATTTAATATTTCAATAAATTATTTATTAAACAGTTATTTATAAGATTACATTTCTCTTAACTTTTAAGTACCAAATAATTGGAAGAAATTGAGTGATAGATCAGCGAAAAGACTCTAAAACTCTGGCTTTTTTCACTAACTTTCTCCCTCAGAAAAACCTTCTATTAGTAAATTATGAAGAGATTCTTCATTTTGGTATTCATTGTGTGGAGTGTTTGCACTTTTGGACAGGACAAACACCCTGATTCTTTGTGGCTTTTAAAAACTGGTAGTTCTAATCCTTTATCTGATTTAAAAAAAGGGTACAATACATTTTACTTTGAAGCTGTCTCTGAATTAAATAATAATGAAGACGGTTTCAATGGACTTTTGAGCACCCAGCGCCAGGTTCTTTTACTGTATAATCGCGACAGAGAAAAACTACAGGATTTTTTAGACGATTCTCTCAAAATTTTTACAAAACCGCCAGGTTCTTCTAAAGAAAATGAAATTATTGGAATTGAAACAAATCAACTAAATTACATTCCTTTTGTAAGCGATTCATTATCAGGGATTGAGGTTTGCAAAGAATTTAATCTCATATCCGTTGATAGTTTAAAAAGTAAAAAAGAGATTGATTTTTTTCTTGAAGAACTACTTTTCAGCAAAGGAGTGGTTCCCGATATTATTTCTTCACCTTTCATCAAAGATATTGAGTATTTAAAAAAAGAATTTTATAAGAAGCCAATATATAAAGCCAGGATTACTTATAATAATGAAGAATTAAACAAAGTTGGTTGGAAAGAATTCCCCCATCTGGAAACTTGTGGTGTTTTTAGGACCAGTGCTTCCACCTTATCACCCCAAAAAAGGGGATTTATGTTCTCTCCTGATATCCATAATTTTACCGATGAAAACAGAAGAATTTCAGGACCAAAAACATTTCGGGCCATAAAATATGAGATAGAGGAAAAGTTAAGGTATTCCCTGCCCCTGGATGGACAAGTGGCTAATTTAGCCAATAAGGATGATAAAAGCACCGCTACTGATGTTGAGTTTGAAAAAGATACATTTAGAGATAAACGCGTCAGTATTTTTAACGGTACCTCGAGTTATATAGACATTAGGAGTAGACCGGAGGATAGGCTGGAAGAAATAAGTATTAGCGCCTGGATAAAACCAGATGAGGTAGATGGAAGTTTTAGTTTAATTGGAAAAGGGGAAGCTTTCTCAGCAAAAATTTATGATGGTAGGTTACAATTTACTACTACCGGAATTAAAGATCATACTACCTCAAAAGCTGTAATCAAAAAAGGAGAGTGGAGCCATGTGGCCTTCGTATATGTGCCCACACAAAAACTCCATGTATATGTAAATGGGAGCTTGGTAGAGGAAATTGCTGCCTCGGATATTCGGCAGACCGATCATGCCTTACTTATAGGAACAAATCTCTGGGGTCAATACTATTCCGGGCTAATGAGTGATTTAAAAATATGGGATAGAGCATTAAGTGATGATGAAATCAAAAGTGTTTATTTGAAAAAAACGGGTAGCGATCAGCATTCTTTTTTTACCAATAATTGGTTGTATTTAACGGGTCTTTTTTTGATTTTAATCATCCCCGCATTCTTTATTTTCCGAAGAAAGCCCACAGTAAAACCAGAAACCCAGATCCCGGAGGAAAAACCCCTGGCTCCAGTTCAGCAAAATATCAAACTAAACAGCATTAACTTATTAAATGGGTTTAAGGTGTGGAATAAAAAGGGAGAAGATATTACATCAAAATTACCTCCAAAACGGAGAGAATTATTAATCTTGATTTTACTATTTACGCTACGCGATGGTGGAATCACTTCAAAAAAGCTAAGCGATATCCTGTGGCCGGGTTT
Organism: Salegentibacter sp. UBA1130; assembly: GCF_002311535.1. NCBI lineage: Bacteria > Pseudomonadati > Bacteroidota > Flavobacteriia > Flavobacteriales > Flavobacteriaceae > Salegentibacter > Salegentibacter sp. UBA1130. The sequence continues at coordinate 2,172 of NZ_DCAP01000029.1, forward strand.
TCCATCTGAAAACAAAAAAAATAATAGAAGTACTCAAATAAAAGAATTGAGAAAAACCCTGGAAAAGCAGCTTGATGCTGAAATTTTATTTGAAGATAAAAAATGGAAATTTCAATTTTCAGACACAGGTAAAGTAGACGTTTTTATCTTAAATAATGTACTACCTGATTTTTGGTCATCAGAAAAGGAAATTCATTCTGAGATTCATGCTATTGAATTTGCCAGAATTGTTTCTAAAGGACCTTTACTTCCCCAGGTAGAAGTAGAATGGCTGGATGCTATTAAAGCCGAATATAATTCCAGGGTATTAGACCTGTTAACTCCGTTCCTGGAAAACGAAGTTTTAGATAATTCGAGAAAGATTGAAGTTATTGAAGCTATTCTGGTGGTAGATCCTTTATTTGAACCTGCGGTTAGGAAAAAAGTTTCCTGTCTATTACAACAGGAAAAATACGGTTCGGCAAAGAAAACCATTGAAAACTATAAAAAACTTTACGAAAGTTATTATAGCGAGACTATTGACCCGGAATTTATGAAATTAGTTAAATAAATCAGAAATTTTCGGGGTTATTACCCCTTTTATTACCCTTAATATTACGTCTTCCCCTGTTAGATTTACGCAGTTAAAAAATTAAATCTATCTAATAACTATGGAGAATAATAGACGTTCTTTTATAAAAAAATTGGGAGTAGCAGGAGCCACTGCTGCCATAATCCCCTCAAGCTTTGCTGCCGAAGCAAAACCGGTAAATTTACTTAACCGGCAAACTAAATTTACTGGTAACAAAACCTTAAATATCGCCTTAATAGGTGCCGGGGGAATGGGAGTGGCAGATACTACTACTGCTTTAAGCCATGACAATATTAATTTACTTGCCGTTTGTGATTTATATGATGGTAGATTAGAAGAATCCAAAGAACGATGGGGTAGTGACCTGTTCCTTACCAAAAAGTACGAAGATATCCTTAAGCGTGATGATATTGACGCAGTTATTATAGGAACTCCAGATTTCTGGCATAAAAAAATGAGTGTTGACGCCTTAAATGCAGGTAAACATGTGTACTGTGAGAAACCTATGGTACACAGCGTAGACGAAGGTAACGAGATTATAAAAGCCTGGAAGAAATCCGGTAAAATTTATATGGTAGGTAGCCAGGGAATGTCTTCTCTTGGCAATGAAAAGGCTAAAGAATTATTGGCGGCAGGCGCAATAGGAACTTTAAATTATGCCGAAGGTTTCTGGGCTCGTAATTCCGCATTTGGGGCCTGGCAATATCCTATTCCAGATGATGCTTCTACTCAAACCGTAGATTGGGAGAAATATATCTCCATCAGTGAAGATCGGCCTTTCGACCCTTTACGCTTTTTTAGATGGCGTAATTATTTAGACTATGGAACAGGAATGGCGGGTGATTTATTTGTGCATTTATTTTCCAGCCTGCATTTTATCACGAACTCTTATGGACCTAACAAAATTGCAGCCACCGGAGGTTTACGTCATTGGGACGATGGACGGGAAGTTCCGGATGTACTTTTAGGAATGTTTGATTATCCCGATACTAAACAACATCCGGCTTTTAACCTTTCCCTGCGTTGTAATTTCGTAGACGGTACCAGTGGTAGTACGTTCTTAAAACTGGTAGGAAGTAAAGGATCTATGGATATAGCCTGGGATAGTCTAACCTTAAAACGCAATGCTGGTGGTGAAAGTGATGATCCATTTTTGGCAGAAAAAGCAAAAGAAGAGTCTGGACGACCAGACCGCAAAAAATTGGTTCCACCACTGGAAACTATTTATAAAGCGCAAAACGGTTATAAAGGAGCGCATTACGACCATTTTGCTAATTTCTTTACCGCAATTCGAGAGAATGGTTCCGTAGCTGAAGACCCTGTTTTCGGATTTCGCGCTGCTGCCCCGGCTTTACTTTGTAATGAAAGTTATAAAAAGAACGGATTTATAAATTGGGATCCTGAAAAAATGAAATTAGGTTAATCCTAAAAGTTCATAATAATACTTCAACCTAAAATAATTCAGATGAAAAAAATAATGGTATACGTGCTTTTGGCAGCTTCGACCATAGCGTGTAAAAATTCAGATAAAAAACAGGAAGAAATTGAAACCAATAACCAAAATCAGGAAAATACTGCCCAGACTCAACAAAAAGAGGGAGACTGGCAATATTTATTCAACGGTAGTAGCCTTGAGGGCTGGCGAGGTTATGGCGAGGAAGAGATGCCCCCGGGTTGGGTCATAGAAGATAGTATATTAACCTATAAAACCGATCTTGGGAAAGAAGAAGATTATACCGGAGGCCGGGACATTATCTATGGTGCTGAAGAGTTTGATAATTTTGAACTTTCCCTGGAGTGGAAACTTCCGAAAGGGGGAAATAGCGGGATTTTCTACCATGTAAAAGAGGGCTATGAAAACCCATCAAAAGTAGCTCCTGAATATCAGCTTATAGATGATGAAAATTATGAGAATATTCATGACCTTGTTAGTTACAATAAAAGTCTTGGTCATACTGAAAACCTTTCAGAATTAAAGCCATTAAACAAAACAGCTGCCGATTATGCGATGTACGCACCCGATTCTGAGAAGAAAAAATTGAATCCGGTTGGAGAATGGAATACGAGTAAGATTGTATATACCCCAGAGAGAGTGGAACATTGGCTTAACGGGGAAATGGTAGTGTCATTCAATCCTAAATCTGAAGACTGGCAAGAGAAAAGAGATTCAGGTAAATGGAAAGGCAGTCCCGATTATGCAAAGTTTAAGTCTGGTTATATCGGTTTGCAGGACCACGCCAGCCCCATCTGGTTTAGAAATATTAAAATTAAAAGATTATAAATTCAATATCCTAAAAATTAGATAAACGGATAATTATTTTAAAAAATATAAAATGAAAAAAATTAGTTTAGTTGCGATCTTATTAAGTATTGCATTTACGGGTTGTCAATCTGGAAAAGATCTTTTTAACGGAAAAGATCTGGAAGGATGGAAAATACATGGTACTGAAAAATGGTATGTAGAAGATGGATTGTTGATCTCAGAAAGCGGTCCCGATAAAGCATATGGATATCTTGCCTCTAAGGAAAATTACAAAGATTTTGAATTGAATTTAGAATTTAAACAAGAAGCGGATGGGAATAGCGGAGTATTTATAAGGTCTGAAATTGAAGGTACTAAAATAGCTGGTTGGCAGGTAGAGGTGGCACCACCAAATCTTCATACTGGTGGGATCTATGAATCTTATGGACGTGGTTGGTTGATTAAACCAGCCCCAGAAAAAGAAGATGCACTTAAGTATGGAGAATGGAATAAATTAAAGATAAGAGTAAAAGGCAACCAGGTAACCAGTTGGTTAAACGGCGTGGAGATGGTTGATTTTTCTGATGAAAAAATAGGAGCTGCTACCGGTAAAATCGCTTTACAAATTCACGATGGGGGAGGGATTAAAGTGTACTGGAGAAATATTAAACTTAAACAAATTTAATTAAGAAGTAATTTAAAGATTTCAATTACAGCAATATATACAGTTAAGTAGTTTTTCAATAATGTGTTTTAGTTTGAAAGCCGTCTTCATTTTGTGACAGACGGCTTTTTTTTAATAATTCTTATATGAACAGTCCCGAAAGATTTTCAGGATTTTTTTATTAGTAATAATCAGATCTTTATCCTTGAGAATATGTGGAAACGAGAGCAAGGCTGCTCGCAGGGATTATTACAAAAATCGTAATACCTCCTGCTTATTTATCCTCGTAAACCTT
>NZ_DCAP01000025.1:0-48001 GCF_002311535.1 Salegentibacter sp. UBA1130
ACCACCAAAGTTTCGTTTTCCTGGGTGGAATAATTATCAGCAACTGCTACGGGAGCTTGGTTTGGTGCAGATGTAACCGTAATTACTACAGTTACTTCATTGGAATTATCCTCACCATCTGTAGCGTAATAGGTAAAAGTATCTTCATCTGAAAAATCGGTGTTTGGTGTATAAGTGAAAGAACCATCTTTTTCAAAATCTAAAGTGCCATTCTGAACATCATCAACTAAAACTGCGGTTAATGCATCATCTTCAGGATCGGAATCATTTTCGAGAACTCCATTTGTTGCATTAACTACCAAAATTTCGTTTTCCTGGATGGAATAGTTATCAGGAACTGCCACAGGAGCTTCGTTTGGCGCAGAAGTAACTCTAATTACAACAGTTACCTCATTGGAGTTATCCTCACCATCTGTAGCATAATATGTAAAAGTATCATCGTCATCTGTAAAACCAGGATTTGGGGTATAAGTGAACGAACCATCGCTTTCAAAATCTAAAGTACCATTCTGAACATCATCAACTAAAACTGCGGTTAATGCATCATCTTCAGGATCGGAATCATTTTCGAGAACTCCATCTGCTGCATTAACCACCAAAGTTTCGTTTTCCTGGATGGAATAATTATCAGCTACTGCTACGGGAGATTCGTTTGGTGCTGCCTCAGTTTCATAATCAATAGAAAAAGTACATTCAGGTTGGGGATCACACGGAAAAAAATCATTGTCAGAATTTAAAGTTACCACGACTTCCCCTTCCTCTTCCGGTGTTACTTCGGCTGTAAAATTATCGTGGCGAGTAAAGGTTTTAAGTTGGAAATCGAAGTCAACATCAATTCCAGAAAAACCGGGTTGATCTCCGGTCATTTTCAAATTATTTACCAGAATATTACCACAATAATCAACTTCTAAATCTATAGGCAAATTTAATCCCTGGTTAAATTCCGTAACATATGCAAAATTAGCATTGGAATCATAAACATTTATAGAATAACTTGTGGAGGTTATTTTATCATATTCTGCAATTAAATCTTCGGGATTTTGAAAAATTCCATTGAATGTAATGTCGTTTTGATAATCAATAATATAGATATAACCATAATCATCTGCTACAATACTACCAGGAGCCCCTATATTGTCTAGGGATCCTTCTATGGTGTGAATATGATTATAGTTTTCATCAAAAACCAAAACTCTGCCATTAGGAGTTGAACCTCCACTGTCAGCGACATAAACTCTCCCTATTTTATCTACTGCTATTCTGTATGGTCTGTCTAATTCTATTCCCGAATTATCTGGCGGGAAAACAATGGGATTATTATAATTACCTGCTTCATATACGGCAACTTTATCATACTCAACATCATAATTTCCATCTGGAGTAAATGCAACAGCGACATAAATATTCCCGGCAGCGTCGGTTACAATTCCAGTTGGTCCGACATCATTGCTAGAATCATAATTAGGTACCTTAAAGTCATCCAGTTTAGCAGTAGCACTATTATTATATATATTTACCTGCTGTTCATTTTTATCTGCTAAATACAATCTTTGAATACTCCCAGGTAAACTTGCTTCAATATCTAAAGGTGAACCTAAATCGTCTCCATTTATCGATGTTTCCTGAGAATTTTCGGATATTAAATTTAAAGATTTTACACCGTTGCCATAAGTAAGATAGAAAATATCATCTTCAGTATATTGAGTGATTGAAATAACTGCATCTTCAAACTCTCTCCTTAAAAAATTTTCTAAATCGAAGTAATCTAATAATCCTCCTTCAACATTAAATCTTTCAATTACAATATCATTGGCTCCTTTTATGAACTCAGGAATTAGTCTCTCAAAATTTCCAATTTCTCCATTTGGCACTATAAAATCATCTTCAACTAAATCACGATTTATAGGACCTTCAAAGTTTAGATCTAAAGGAATGGGACTTTCATCTGTAGGATCAGGTGCTGAGCTGTTAATTGTACAGTCCTGCCCAAACCCAGAAGAAAAATTCAGTAAAAAAAAGAGTAAAAAAAGCGCAGTAGTTGTACCAAACGGCTGTAGCCGAAAAGTAAAACCGGGTGATGTAAAGTAACTTTGCTTCATGGCCGGATTTTAGCGCTTCCGGCAGTAAAGATAAAACTTGTGGCGTGAAAGATTTAAAAATTACGTTAATTATACGGTTTTCCGTAATTTAAACCCGGGTATAAAAATGCCTGGCCAGGTAGCGGCCGGGGAAGTGTTGTTAAAATTTTCCGGGTAAGAAAACAATGAGAGTGGCTTTTTGCTAAAGCCGCTTCGCCACATTATCCTGAACCTGGTTCAGCATCTAACTTCTTAACAACCTAGATCCTGAAATAAATTCAGGATGACGTTCTCTTTATTGAAACGAGTCCGCCTGAACGGTCAGGTTCAACATAAGCTAAATGGACTAAAATAGAATATTAGCCACTCTCATTATTCCCGGAAACTGAAAATTACCTCGCGTTATGCTTCGGCATTTTCGTTGTTTTTTACCACCAATCTAAATCCTTCGCCGTGAATGTTTAAAATCTCTACATTCTCGTCTTTCTTAAGGTATTTACGCAGTTTGGCGATATATACATCCATACTTCTGGAGGTAAAATAGTTATCGTCTCTCCAAATTTTGGTAAGTGCCAGTTCTCTTGGCATTAAATCGTTCTCGTGCAAGGCAAGTAAACGCAATAACTCGTTCTCTTTTGGAGAAAGTTTTTGAGCTTCTTCGTCTTTATAGGTTAAAAACCTTAGTTTAGAGTTAAGGTGAAAACCACCAATCTCGAACTCAAATTGCTTAGAGTCTGCCACGCTATCTGTAGCTTTACGCTGCATAATGGCTTTTATCTTCATAAGCAATACTTCGCTATCAAAAGGTTTGTTTAGGTAATCGTCTGCTCCTACTTTATAACCTTTAAGCACGTCTTCTTTCATCGCTTTGGCGGTAAGGAAGATAATTGGGATTTCTTCGTTCTTTTCCCTTATCTCTTTAGCTAGCGTAAAGCCGTCTTTGTAAGGCATCATGACATCAAGAATACAAAGATCAAAATCGTCTTTTTTAAACTTTTCAAAACCTTCCATTCCGTTTTTGGCGTGCGTTACTTCGTAATCGTTCATCGCCAAATAATCTTTTAAGACGGTTCCAAAGTTTGGATCGTCTTCTACTAACAAAATTTTCTTGTCTTCAGTTTCCATATATTTAAGATATTAGAGGTAATTTAATTATAAATATGCTTCCTTTTCCTTTTTCGCTTTCTACCGATACCTGCCCGTGGTGATCTTCTATAATTCTTTTGGCATAGGCTAAACCTAAACCGTGACCTTTCACGTTATGGATATCCCCGGTATGTTCACGATAAAACTTTTCAAATATTTTCTTTTGCACCAACTTAGACATTCCCGCTCCCTGGTCGCGAATTTTAAGGATGATGTAGTTCTTTACATTTTCAGTATAAATATCAATCTTAGGCGTCTCTGGTGAGTATTTTACGGCATTGTCCAGTATGTTTATTATCACATTGGTAAAATGATCCTGATTGGCCAAAATTGAAGAGCGCAGTGCCCCAAAATGCGTTTGTATATAACCGCCACGATCTTCTACAATTAATTCTATATGGGTAATGGCATCTTCTACAATCTCATTAAGCTGAAGCCTTTCTTTTTTAAGGTCCAATTCATTTTTATCCAGTTTAGAAATTCGTAAAACGTTTTCTACCTGGGCGTGCATTCTCCTGTTTTCGTCACGAATCATCTTAAGATAGCGCTTTTTCTTTTCTTCGTCGCTGCTAATCTTAGGATTCTTAATGGCGTCTAAAGCCAGGTTAATAGTGGCAATAGGCGTTTTAAATTCGTGCGTCATATTATTTATAAAGTCGGTTTTTATCTGTGAAATTTGCCGTTGCTTTATCAATTGCGATAATGCGCTGGAATAAGCAATCACGATAATAAGCGTAAAAATTATAGAAAGTGCGGCCATTAATGTTATAGATGAAAGCACTACTTTTTTCTTTTCGGTAAAATTTACCAGCAGCTGGTAATTGCTATTTCCCATATCGTCTGCAAAAAGCGGAACCCCGTAGGTAGCGGGATGGCTTAGCGAAAAATTCTCGCTGTGCAGATTGGTAGAAATACTATTGCTGTAAACGCCATATTCAAACTCTGAATTGATATCGCGGTTACTCAATTCCTGGGCTAAAAGCCTTTCTATTGTAGCCTCGTTCACTCTTTGGTGCAGTGGAAGCCTGCTGGTATGCTCGGCAATATATTCTTTAAGCAAATTCTTCTCATATTCGTCCATACGAATAATACGCTCAATTTGCTGTTGAGTGCTTAGACCGCTACCGTCTATATTATTACGGTTATTCACAATACTGGTCACCTTTTTATTGATGAGCTTGGTAAAGGGAATACTATCGCGGGCCGATTCTATAAAGCCTGAAGAAACCTTATAATCTTCTTCCAGAATAGCATCTGAATGAAAGAGGGTTTGGTTTCTTAATTTGTTTTCGTTTATATAAGAATACTCGGTAATCGTGGCGGCCTGCAGCCGACTATTTGTGCTGTCGGCATCTTTAAATTTCATCCAGTAATCTTCAATTTCCTGGTTTTCAATTTCATTAACCACTCTTAAGAGTACCTGTTTCACATCGTAGGTAAACTGCGCTTCTTTGTCGTCTACGGTACTCTTAATCCAGTATCCCTGCACAAAAATAATACCGATAAGGGAAAGGCTCATTAAGATAACGAGAAGTAAAAAAAGCTTTTTATTCATGCTGCCAAAAGTAAGATTTTAACATTTAGTGCTTCAAGCGTTTAACCAAATGTTAACAAAACTTCTGCTAATTTTTACCTCGTTTTAAGATAATCTGATGTAATTCGTCAACCCGCGATTTGGTAAGGGATAAATCGTGATTCTCTATTTCAAAATCGGCCAATTTTTTCTTTTGGTCGTCACTCCATTGTTTGGCCATCCTGGCTTCAATTTCTTCCAGGGAACTATTATCGCGTTGTTGTAATCTTTTTATTTTTTCTGCTTTATCAGCAGTAACTAAAATATTTATATCGCATTTTTTATAACCGCCGGCTTCAAACAAAATTGCTGCTTCATAAATTACATAAACCGAATTCTGCTCGTTTTTCCAGCTTTCAAAATCTTTGGCTACGGCTGGGTGAATTATTGCGTTAAGTGCCTCCAGTTTATCAGATTCATTAAATACTACGGAAGCGATATGTTTACGATTGGGCGTTTGGCCAGAATAAGCTTCTTTACCAATAAGCGCGGTAACTTTTTCCCTTATCTCTGCTGAAGTTTCCAGGAGGCGTTTCCCGGCATCATCGGCAATATAAACCGGGACGCCTTTTTCTTTAAAAAAGCCGGCCACGGTAGTTTTCCCGCTGCCAATACCGCCGGTGAGTCCCACTACCATCATCGTTTTATAACAAATTGAATTTTACGCTCGTTAAGCCGAAGATTTCTCACCATTAAAGGCGCTTCTGTAATCCTGGCGATAATAAAATCGTCGCCATCATCTATATCATTAAAATCGCAAACCACCCTAAAGTTTTCGGCTTTCACCATTTCGTATTGCTTTAAATTCACCTGATAATACACCAAAACTTCTTTCGGAAAAATAGCAATATTGGTATCTTCGGGCTTATTTAGAATTTCTACCGGCACTTTTACACTGCCTTCGGTAAACTTCTCTACTTCCTGGCTATAGGTAACCTCGGTATTATAAAAACTCAACATTCCCAGGTTGGTAGTATCAATTTTAACCCTGCCGGAAACATTAGTATTAATGTTGTTGATCTTTAAATAAACCGTATTTAAATTTTGAAGGGTATCAATAATATTTTCGGGGCCGCTTACCTGTACCGAATCGGGTTGCAGGCTTACCGGCTCCCCTGCCGAATAACCTACCGCGTAATTAAGATCTATACGTGGCCTAACATTTACCCATTTATTCTTTTTAGGCTGAAATTCTACCGAAAGGCTTTCCTGGATAAAACGGGCTTTTTCAAAATTGATATTCACCTGCTCTTCCAAAACTTCGCGGTTGGCTTCAAAATTATAAACCAGCTCGCCATCTTCTTCTGTGGCTTTGCCAAGATCTAATTCCACCCTGGGTTTAAAGATCTGGTAGTACCAAATGGCAAAACCTTTATCCTGAATTCTTAATTGTAAATTATCTGGCCGTTCTTTAGATAGGGTTTTATCTAAAGGTACATTTTCATAAGAAACCGGAATATCTATTACTTGCGTATATTCTTTAGAAATTTGAACAAAAAACCAAATAAGTGAAGAAAACAGCAAGAAAAACCCGAAGCTTTTTAAGCTGGATTTTTTTATAGAAATTCTTTTAAATCTTATGTTTTTAAACATTTTTAAAGAATAAATTCGGGAATTCGTGTTCCGGGTCCTGTTTTAAAATATGAATATGCCAGAGGGATTTTATAAAGCCATAACCATATCCAAAAAATTGTACCAAAGTGGCATAAACCGCCAGGAAACCAATTCCTAAACTTTTATTTTTAATAGCGGCATCTATGGCAATAATCACAAAATATAGTACATATAAAAGAAATAACCACCAAATTCCCAGTTTTAAAAGCAAAATAGCGAATAAAAAGCCTAAACTAAAAACCGCGGGAAACCAATAAGTGATTTTCCCCGAGCCTGGATGCCATTTATTGAGAATTGGCCGTACCATCCCAAATTTTTGAACCTGGGTATAGAATTTAGACCAGTCTATGCGGCGTTTATGAAAAACCACCGCACCTGGAATTAAACATAATTTATATCCCATTTTTTTAAGCCGAAGCGAAAGATCGGGATCTTCGCCGGGATGAATTTTCCCGAATCCGCCGGAAGCTTCAAAGGCGTTCTTTGAAATCCCCATATTAAAACTCCTGGGCTGAAAATCATTTACCGCCGACTTTTTACCCCGAATCCCACCAGTGGTAAGAAAAGAGGTCATGGAATAATCTATGGCTTTCTGAATCTTGCTGAAAGAAGGATGAGAAGCATCTGGCCCGCCAAAACAATCGCAATAATCCTGCTGAAGGAATTTATCTACTTCCTGCAGGTAATTTTCAGGCAATAAAACGTCAGAATCCAAAATAAGAAAGTAGTTGCCTTTGGCTTTTCGCATCCCAAAATTTCTGGAATCTCCGGGGCCTGTATTCTTTTTGTAATGGTAACTAATGTTGAGTTGCTGCTGGAACTCAGTTGCAATACTTCCGGAAGAAATACTGGAACCATCTTCTACCAGCACAATTTCAAAATCCCGATCAAACTGAAGTTTGAGCATACTCTCTAACAACTCCCTCACCTCCCCGGGGCGGTTATATACAGGAATTATAAAGGAATAGTTTAATTTCATTTAAGGAATTGATTTGAGGATTGAATGCCTTGTAAAATCATTTTTTTAAATCATCGGCTAATTTCCCGGGTTCCTGACGGGCATCAAAAAAGGTAAGAATTCTAATTTCCTCATCATTAAATTCGTAATAAATGGAGATTTGTTTAGTGAGCACACACCTTCTCAAACCTTTCACTTTTTCAGATTCCGGAAAACTTTCCGGTTCTTTTTTATGATTTGAAGGTATTCATCTAAACGCATGATGAAATTTGTCTTCACTTTAAGAGACCATTCCTCTACAAGGTATTCAAGAAGAGCTTCTAATTTTCTTTCTGCAATAGGAGAAATTATAAGCCTTCTATTCATTACTTATGTTTACTTATAAACACCTCATAATCGGTGTAATTTCCATTTTCAATTTCCTTCCTTGCGTCTTTGATCTCTTGTTTCTGTTCAGCATTTAATTCCTCCCAAAAATCAGGTGAAGTCTCTTTTTTAAGGATTTTCTTTATAGACTGAATAATCTCGGGATCGTTAGTATTTAACAGCAGTTTTGCTAACTCTATTTTCTCAGTTTGAATATCCATAATTTAATAAATGTGTAATAAAAGTACGAAACCCTGTTTAATTAGCTTCATATTTCGATGTTTAAAAAGAGTTCTAATCCAGCTACTTTTATCTTAAATTTCCGAAACCGTCACCCTGAACTCTGTTTACCTTTTAAGTCGTTGAGAAATTCATTAAAATCTCTGTTTTCCGGTAAAAAGGAATATATTTCAGAAATCGCCTGCCTAATATCTTCCAACCAGGTTTTAACTTCATTCTCCATAAATGTGGAGTTTGGTTTGATCAATCTCCTGCTTTAAAAACTTTTTTAATAGCTTTTAATTCCAGTAAATCAATTCTTCTTTTAAAGATTTTCTCCAGGTTAAATTTTAAATCGAAATATTTATCGGAATAAGAAAGTGGATCTTGATCATCTATATCAACCACAAAATCAATATCACTTTCGGGTCTAAGTTTATCTTTAACTATAGACCCGAAAACAAATAATGACTTAACTTTATTGGTATTACAAAGCTTTTTTATTTGATCGATATGTTGATTGATTTCTTTCATCTTAACCTATCAAATATACTAAAAACCTGTTTGATCACTTCACTAAGAAGGGTGACATATTAAAGCAGGATTTCCCAATCAAGTTTGGGAAGATTTCCTATTATCCTAGATGCTGAAATAAATTAAGCATGACGTGAAACCAAAACGTCATGCTAAACTCATTTTTTTATTTCTCCTCCTGTCCTTTAATAAAAGACTCCATAACTTCCTGGCTTACACCCATATTAGCAAAACCACCATCGTGGAAAAGGTTTTGAAGCGTAACTTTCTTAGTTAGATCAGAGAATAAGCTTACCGTGTAATCGGCGCATTCTAATGCGGTTGCATTACCAAGCGGCGACATTTTATCAGCGTAAGCAATAAAGCCGTCAAATCCTTTTACACCCTGTCCTGCAGTAGTTGGGGTTGGCGATTGTGAAATAGTATTTACTCTAACTTTATGATCTTTTCCAAAGAAATAACCAAAGCTACGTGCTATAGATTCTAAAAACGCTTTATTATCGGCCATATCATTATAATCTGGAAATACACGTTGTGCGGCCATATAGCTAAGCGCAACAATACTTCCCCACTCGTTCATCGCTTCTTTTTTGTAAAGAACCTGCATAGTTTTATGAAAAGAAACCGCAGAAATATCCCATCCTTTTTGGGTGAAATCGTAATTCTGCTCAGTATAATGATTCCCCTTTCTAACATTTACCGACATCCCGATAGCGTGAAGCACGAAATCTATTTTTCCGCCAAGGATCTCCATAGATTTTTCAACCAGGTTTTCCAGGTCTTCAATTTTAGTAGCATCAGCAGGAATAATTTCTGAACCGGTTTTCTCGGCCAGCTCTTTAAGAGTTCCCATTCTTAACGCAATTGGAGCATTGGTAAGCACAAACTCTCCGCCTTCTTCCTTAACACGCTCAGCGGTTTTCCAGGCGATAGAATTCTCGTCTAATGCGCCAAAAATAATTCCTTTTTTTCCTTTTAACAGGTTGTATGACATAGTGATAAATTTTTTCGTTTTGTTAGTATAAATCAGCCCGGAGCAAGCTCACAAAGCGATTTGGATATAAAATTTATATTCCGGGGCCCGCCCGAAATTTTTTAAATCCCGATTATGGGGTAAAGATAGCAAAATTACTTTCAGGCCATAGTTTTAATCCAGGAGTGCACGTGCGTGAGCCCGCGCCGAATCTCCAATATTTTTACCGCCAAGCATCATTGCCAGTTCTTCTACACGCTCGCTACCTTTTAATTCTTCTATCTTGGTAGTAGTAGCGTTAGCAGAATCTTCTTTAAAAATCTTAAAATGGCTGTTTCCTTTCCCGGCAATTTGCGGTAGGTGGGTAATAGCAATTACCTGCATGGCATTCCCCATTCGTTGTAAAATACCGGCCATTTTTTGAGCAATATCTCCTGAAACTCCCGTATCAATTTCATCAAAAATAATGGTTGGAAGTTTACTTTGTGCCGCGAGAATACTTTTAACCGCCAGCATAATCCTGGAAAGTTCCCCGCCAGAAGCTGCTTTTTTGATCTCTTTAAAATCGCCACCTTTATTCGCTGCCAAATACCAGAATAATTCATCCTGCCCGTTGGCTAGAAAATGCGCGGCTTTTTTCAGCTCTATTTTTAATCGGGCGTTTGGCATTCCAAGATCGGCCAGTAAACTTTCGGCTTCTTTGATAAAAGCCGGTACTATTGCTTTTCGTTTTTCGTGGAGTTTTGCAGCCACAGCTCCCAATTTGGTTTCTTGTTTTACAATGGCATTCTCCAATTCTGAAAGTGCATTTTCTGCATTTTCACTTACCGAAACTTTTTCCTGAAGTTCATCTTTAATCTTCAGTAATTCGGCAATATTTTCTGCGGAATGTTTTTTCTGTAAATTATAAATTAGCTGAAGCTTTTGATTGGTGGCTTCCAGCTCTTCAGGGTTGGCCTCTACCCTATCTAACGCATCACTTACTTCTGAAGAAAGATCGTCTAATTCAATAATTACACTTTCAATACGCTGATGCAAAGCTTCATAATTAGCCGATAAATTGGCAATCCTGGCCAGCGAGGCACGAGCTTGTTTTAAGCTGTCTAAACTTCCTATTTCTTCCTGTTCCAGTAAATTTAAAGCTGAACTTAGGTTTTCGGTAAGTTCTTCAACATTACTCAATTCTTCGTAACGGGTTTCCAGTTCTTCCTGCATCCCGTTTACTAAACGCGCTTCTTCAAGCTCATTCAGTAAAAATAAATTATAATCGTATTCTTTTGTGGCCTGGGCCTGTTCTTCTTTTAATTCAACAAGCCGTTTTTGTAACTTTTTATAAGTTTTTAGTTCGGTTTTATATTCCAGAAGTAAGGTTTCACTGTTCGCAATAGTATCAATTACCTGGAATTGGTAATCATTATTCCCCAAACTCAAAGTTTCGTGCTGACTGTGAATATCAATAAGGTATTCTCCCAGTTTATTTAAGGAGGTGAGTTTTACCGGCGTATCGTTTACAAAAGCACGCGATTTCCCTGAAGCCAAAATTTCTCTTCTAATTATGGTGTTTTCTTCATAATCCAGGTCTTCAGTGATAAAAAAATCTTTTAGCTTATAATTAGCGATATTAAAACTGCCTTCTATTACGCATTTCTTATCGGTATCACGAATACTTCCGTAATCGGCGCGGTTACCTAAAAGAAGCCCAAGTGCGCCCAGCATAATAGATTTACCGGCACCGGTTTCACCTGTAATAATGGTAAAACCTTCCTGAAGTTTGATGTTTATATCTTCAATTAAGGCGTAATTTTTTATAGATAGAGCTGTGAGCAAAGTGTACTAAATTTGGGCTAAATATACGAGAGAAATTTTTCCCAATCAACAATAAACTTTGGGTAAACCCGGAAGTTATATCAAAAGGGAAAAATTCGATTATACAGATGTTTGCTAAAGAAATAATACTTTTCAAATGTATATCCGGTTTTCCTCATAGAAGTGAATTTATGAAAAAATCGTCATGCTGATTGTTTCAGCATCTAACACGATAGTACCTACCATTCAATTTAGACCTCCGATAGAAATCGGAGCAGGCTCTGAAACCAGTTCAGGGTGACGTCTAAATTTTAAAGTATGACTGTTTACGGATATTCAACTTAAAACCGCGATTATCAAGTAAAAATTCTTTACTGCAGGTTTCTCCAGTTACGGGAATAACGGGGCGCCAGGCCACTTAGTGTTTGACTTAAACCTGGGCGGTTAATTTCGGGGCCGTCGCTAAAAATTTGGGTTACCTCATCGGCCTTGGCATCAAAAAAACTTCTAAGCAATAAAGAATTTGCCCTCCTGGAATTCATTGTAGTTAAACTTTCCAGCGCATCGGCAATGGCAATTTTTCCAGCTTCAGGATCTTTATGCATTACATCCAACCCACGGCGATGATATTGATATAAAGCGGTACGGTATTCTGTAAACATATTAGAAAGCAAATCTGCATTTAAGCGAAACCTTGACGTTTGTCCATCGGCTCCACTCCAACCGGTTCTACCACTTTGTTGCGCGGTATTTACAATTCGATTAGCTTCCTGATAATAATCGGTTCCACCTTCAGGGGAAAAAGTATCGGCATCCATGCCTAAAATGGTGTAGACATAAAAGGAAACTACAGAAACCAGGTTATTGGAAAATGAGTTCTGACTATAATTTAATGGCTGATATTCCCTATAATTAAAGCTGAATTGAGAATCGTTAAAATTTAAAATTGGGCTCACCATATTAGAGCCGTAAACCGGTCTTGATGACTGCACCTGGATAGTGCCGCTGAAAGATTCGCCTTCAAACTCATTTATGGTGATAAACATACTGCAGTTAATGCGCTCGCCGGGTTCAAATTCTTTATTGGTCCAAGAGGTTTGATTTACAAACTCTCGCAACGAACTCTCTAAAGTTCTAAAAACCGAAAGATTGCTTTGCCCGGTTTGCTCGGTATTAATCACTATTTCACAGTTGAGTTCCTGGGCGGCCGCAAAAGGCATCCCGGCAACTAAAAGAATAAGAAATAGCAATTTACGCATCTAACAAATGTACAATTTCGTTTAAAATATCGGTTGCAACCTCGGCCTTGGATTTTAGATCGAAAGCCTTTTCTGAATCTTTATAGACCAAAGTAATTTTATTGGTATCCTTCTTAAAACCAGCACCGACATCGTTTAAAGAATTGAGCACGATAAAATCCAGATTTTTCTTTGCCAGTTTTTCCCGGGCGTGCTCTAATTCGTTATTGGTTTCCAGGGCAAAACCAATTAATTTTTGATGGGTTTTCTTTTTCCCCATCGATAAGAGAATATCCTGGGTTTTGGTAAGTTCCAGGCTTAGGTTTTCTTCGGCCTTTTTAATTTTTTGGGCCGCTACTATCTTTGGCTTATAATCTGAAACCGCAGCAGCAGCAATAGCAACATCTACATTTTCAAAATGATCATGTACAGCGGTGTACATTTCTCTTGTACTTACTACTCTAATTAGGTTGATCTTTGGATCATCGATTTCCAAATGTGTAGGACCGGAAATAAGGATCACCTCAGCTCCAAGTTCAGCGGCTTTTTTAGCAAGTTCAAAGCCCATTTTTCCACTGGAATGGTTTCCAATAAAACGAACCGGGTCTATGGCTTCGTAAGTTGGCCCAGCGGTAATTAAAATTTTCTTTCCCTGCAGAGGTAAGTTTTCAGAAAAATATGTTTCTAAAAATTCGATAATCTCTTCGGGCTCTGCCATTCTCCCTTCGCCTTTTAAACCACTGGCAAGTTCACCCGTTCCTGCGGGAATCATAATATTTCCGTAGGACTTAAGGCTCTCAAAACTCTTTTTTGTGGAAGGGTGTTTATACATATCCAAATCCATTGCAGGTGCAAAGAATACCGGACATTTAGCTGAAAGATAGGTTGCGAGCAAAAAGTTGTCGCTATTCCCCGTAGCCATTTTAGATAAGGTATTGGCAGTGGCAGGGGCCAAAACCATAAAATCGGCCCAAAGGCCGAGTTCTACGTGATTGTTCCATTGCTCATCTTCATCGTCTTCGGTAAAAGAAGAAAACACTTCGTTCTTGGAAAGTGTTGAAAGCGTAAGCGGTGTAACAAATTCTTTTGCAGCCGGCGTCATCACGACTTTTACCTGTGCACCGGCTTTAATAAATAATCGTACTAAAAATGCAGATTTGTAAGCGGCAATACCACCACTTATGCCCAAAAGCACTTTTTTGCCTTTTAGTACAGACATCTTAATTAAGCTTCTGCTTCTTCAGAATCTTTAGTATTCCGGTAATAGATCTTACCGTCTAACCATTCCTGGATAGCAAGCGCGTGTGGCTTTGGAAGTTTTTCGTAAAACTTAGAAACCTCAATTTGCTCTTTATTTTCAAAAATCTCGTCAAGACTGTCGTTATAAGTCGCAAATTCGTCAAGCTTCTCCAACAATTCTTTTTTGATCTCAGAATTTATTTGGTTTGCTCTTTTTGCAACCACAGAAATAGCCTCGTATATATTGTTAGTTGGCTCGTCTACCTTGTTCTTATCGAAGGTAATTGTGTTAATTGGTGCGTCTGTCTTTTTAATATCCATCTTTCTTCTACTATTAAAAATTTTGTAAGCGTGATTTTATGTCTTCGGTTGAAGCTTCTATGGCTTCAGAATATTCACCTTCAGGGTAATATTTTTTATACTCCTGGGAATATTCCAGGGCTTGTTGCAGTCTTTCCTGCATTAAATCTCTAAAACTATTTACTGCCAGTTGGTAAGCAGAATCAAACCTGTAATAATGGGCGTCTTCTCTAAAAGGAGACCCGGGATTATTAGAAAGAAAATTAGTAAAGGAAGTAATTGCTGCCTGGTAATTACCGGCTCTAGCCTCTCCTGTTAGATGATATTGTTTGGCAATTTCGTATTCCTTTTTTTCCAGTTTTATACGTAATTCGGCTGCCATATCGTTGGCTTCTTCGGCGTGCTCGCCTTCAGGATAAGTGTTTAAATAAGCCTGAAGTTCTGCAATTGCTTTATGCGTATCGGTTTGATCAAGATCGTATCTTGGAGAAAGCTCGTAGAAACTTCTCGCCTTTTTAAAAGCGGCTTCTTCTACCTTATCACTGTTAGGATAAGATTGCTGAAAACGCTCAAACTCGTATGAAGAAAGGTAAAAATCCCCTAACTGGTAGTAGGTGTTGGCAAATAAATAACTGAGTTTCTCACCTTGAGGCTTCCCGCGATATTGCGGAACAATTTGCTCAAATAACCTAAGGGCCTTACGATATTTTTTATTGCTATTTTCTTCCTGGGCTTCATTGTACAGCTCTTCAGCATAGGTATACTTTGCGCCGGCATCATCACTTTTTAGTAAGGTTTGATACTCCCCACAGGATACAGTTAAAACTAAAACTGTTACTAATAAAATTGCTTTCTTCATCATTTGTAAAAACATCTGGCAAAAGTACATTTTTCTTCAGTATAAAAAAAACTTTGTGTTGCAGGCTTAGATAACTCAAAATGTGCCTTCTTATTATCCTGAAAGAAAGATAATCTAAGGCTTTTGCTGAAAAAATAAAAGGTCTAAGAAATTATTCTATCGTCAAGCTGAACTGGTTTCAGCTTCTAACATTGATCGACTGGCAATTTATTAGATCCTGAAATAATCCCAACGCTTCGGGAAAGAATGACGATATTTAAAACTTTTTAGACCTTGTAATTAATAATTTTAGCTAAAATTCTTCAAAAAATCTTCAATCTGCTGCTGAAGTGCTGGTGTGGCTTTCACCAGCGGTAATCTCAGGTTGTTCTGAATACTTTGTTTTAGAGCAAGTAAAGCTTTAATTCCTGCAGGATTTCCTTCAGCAAAAATCAAGTCTATAGAGCGCTGTAATTTATAATGAAGTTCGTAAGCTTCAGCAGGTTTCCCTTCTAAACCTAGCGAAACCATTTTAGAGAATTCAACCGGGAATCCCTGTGCTATTACCGAAATCACTCCTTTTCCGCCGGCTAAAACCATAGGCAGGGTAAGCATATCGTCTCCAGAAATTACCAGGAAATCTTTGGGTACCAAGCTTATTAATTTCATTGCCTGCACCATATCGCCGGCAGCCTCTTTTACGCCGATTACATTGCTAAAATCGCGGGCAATACGGTTTATAGTTTCCGGCAGGATATTAGACGCAGTTCTTCCCGGTACATTATAAAGAATTATTGGCAACGGGGAAGCGGCAGCCACAGCCTTAAAATGCTGGTAAATACCTTCCTGGGTTGGCTTATTGTAAAAAGGAGAAACCGAAAGGATAGCTTCAAAGCCAGAAAGATTTGCAGCTTTGAGTTCTTCGCAAAGGGCGTATGTATTATTGCCTCCCATTCCCAATACCAGAGGCAAACGTTTATTATTCTTTTTTACAACCGTATTTATTACAAGCTGTTTTTCTTCTTTACTAAGACTGGCGCTTTCGGCGGTAGTTCCTAAAACCACCAGGTAATCTATTCCATTTTCAATCTGGTTTTCTACCAGGTTTTCCAGTGCTTGCACATCTACAGATAAATCTTCCTTAAAAGGAGTTATCAAAGCCACACCGGTACCAATAAATGAGTTCATTGCTGTTTAAATTTTTTATGATAATCGAAAAGATTTGCGGAATTTCACCTTAAAACTGAAAAATGCAAAATTTTCGGGCGACAAATGTATAGATTTCGACAATTTAAAGGACCAAAATCTGCTTTTGTATTTAAACAAAAGCACATATTTAACAGCTTTGTTTTTTCTGTTAAAAAATAAACAGGAATTAGCTTTCGCTTTTTAGAGAAGGTTCAATAAACGCAGCTTTCTCTCTGGAGTTAGAAAAAACAGCAAACTAAAGATTAAGCCGTTATACCACAACAAATTACCGGTAATTAAAATAGCAGAATCTTTCATATAAAAATAAGCGGAATCCCTAAACACATTTGAAAAAATAAAAGTAAGAACCAGCGTGATAAAATAAATTGATTTTTTTGAGTAAGAATTCAAATAATAAATAAGGGAAATAATGCCCATTACCAGTAAGACGCCGTAATAAGCTATATAAATGCCAAATTCAAGTTCATCACTCATATATTGTTTAAGTTCCAGCACGTGGGTAAATAGCAAATAAGCATTTATGGCTATTAATAGAAAAAAATAAACCAGTATGGTTTTACTGGCAGTTTCCAGTTGGGTATTCTGCAAAGCTTCCCTGCTTAAACCAAAATAGGCGATAATATAAAAGAAGAAGGAAATAAGAGTTAAGTTATTAGTATTAAATATGAAGCCATTAATTTGAGCCAGAAAGAAAAAGATAAAAAAGAGTATAGCATTCAAGCTCATATTTTTTTTAAGCTTGATATAAATACCGGCAAGGCCGGGCACAAAAATAAGCTGTGTGGCCTGCATTAACCAATCGGCTTCAGCTATGGCAGCATATAAATTTATAGCTAGAAGCGGAACGAGTAAAATTAAAATGTATTGAAAAAGACTCATTTTCATTCAATTGCGGACCGAAAATATAAAATTCATGTTATCAATAATATCCATTTGAGTAAAGCATTGCTATTTTTAGAAATTTTAACCCATTTTTCGACAAAATGATTAATTATTCCGTTGAAATACCTTTAATTTTTTAACAGAAAAATCGCTGATTCAATTTCAAGAGTCGTTTTATAAAAATATTCCGGGCTTTAGAGTTGAACAGTTAAGTTTGACCCGGATAATCTATTTATCTTTGAGTTTTTAAAAATGAATATAACCGGCCTAATTCCCAATCCTAGAAATTGATAAATAATTATCTTCAAATTCATAAAAAGGGTGAAAATTATATACGAATGAAAAAAACCAGATTAAGTTTATTCCTGCTTCTTTCAGTAATTCTATTAAGTTGTAAAGGAAACGAGGTTAAACCTTCAGAAATTAAAGGGCAACGAATAGCTATAGATGAAAAGATTGAACCCGATGCCGAAATTGAGGAATTTGTAGCACCGTTTAAAGAGCATCTCAATAAAACGCTAGATAGCACTTTAGCTTACAATCCAAATGATATGGTGAAAAGTGACGGCGACCTCAACACCGCAATTGGAAACTTAATGGCCGATTTGGTAATAGAACAGGCCAACCCTATTTTTAAAAGCAGAACCGGAAATGAAATAGATATGGTTTTGCTAAATCACGGCGGAATTAGAGCTGGTCTCAACAAAGGAAATATTTCTACCCGAAGTGCATACGCCCTAATGCCTTTTGAAAATGAAATTGTAGTAGCAGAACTTTCCGGAGAAAAAATTAAGGAAATGCTTACTTACCTGGAACGTGCAAAAACCGCACATCCTGTTAGCGGAATCCAGATTGAAATGGATCAGGATTATAAGGTTAGCAGCGCAAAAATAAACGGTGAAGATTTTGATGAAGATAAAACCTATTTTGTAGCTACTTCAGATTATTTGCAACAAGGCGGCGATAATATGAACTTTTTTAAAGATCCAATCCAATTATATAAAGTAGACTATAAACTGCGCAATGCCATTATAGATTATTTTAAAAAGGTAGATACTTTAACGGTTGAGAAAGACAATAGATTTATAAGAAAGTAAGAAATGAAAAGAAGAAATTTTATACAACAAACCTCGGCAGCAACGGCTTTTATAGGGATTGGTGGCTTAAGTTCACTTTCATTTAAACCTAACTATAAAAAGCACATTACCATTTTACACACCAATGATGTGCATAGTCATATTGAGCCTTTTGGCCCTGATGATTCCAGGAATCCTAATATGGGCGGTGTTGCCAGGCGAGCGACTTTAATTCAGCAGATTAGAAATGAAAATCCCAATACTTTACTTTTAGACGCTGGGGATATTTTTCAGGGGACGCCTTACTTTAATTTCTATGGAGGCGAACTGGAGTTTAAGCTGATGAGTAAAATGAAATATGACGCGGCTACCATAGGAAACCACGATTTTGATAATGGGATAGATGGATTATATGCACAACTTCCATACGCCGAATTCGATTTTATTTCATCTAATTATGATTTCAGCAATACGGTGATGGATGGGAATACCCACGAGCATAAAATTTTCACTAAGGATGGAGTGAGAATTGGAATTTTTGGTTTGGGAATTGAACTTCAGGGTCTGGTGAACGATAGTCTTTATAAGGAAACGAAATATCTGGATCCCATAGAAATTGCGCAGGATCAAAGCCGAATTCTAAAAGAAGAAAAGAATTGTGACCTGGTTATTTGCCTTTCGCATTTAGGCTATAAATACAGCAGTGATAAGATTTCTGATATTAAACTAGCACAAACCACCGAAAACATAGATCTCATTATTGGCGGCCACACTCATACTTTTTTGGATAAACCAACGGTTGAAACCAATAAGGCCGGTAAAAAGGTTTTAGTAAATCAGGTGGGTTGTTACGGACTTTACCTGGGAAGAATTGATTTTTATTTAGATGATAAAAATAATATTGAAACAAATGGAGTCAAGATTGAGGTTTAGCGATTTTTAAAAGTCAAAAAAGATCTGATTTAACTTTTGAATGTGAGAATTGAAGCGATAATGGGTTGCCTTTAATTTGAAATCGGGTTTATTTTAATTTGGCCACCAACAGCTTTTAAAACTTTCATTATTGTTGAAAATTGTGGTTTTGCACCATCAGATAAAGCTTTGTATATACTAGGCCGACTTAACCCGGTTTCATCTGCAATTTTTGTCATTCCAATGGCCTTTGAAATATGCCTTAATGCTATAATTAAATCTGAAGTATCCCCTTCTTCTAAAACAGAATTAAGATATTCAGCAATCATGTCGTTGCTGTCCAAATAATCTGCAATATCAAATTTTGATGTTTCCATTCTTAATTTTTTAATTTGCTCCAAATTTCTTTTGCCTTTTCGATGTCCTTTTGCTGGGTTGATTTATCACCGCCAATAAGCAGTATAATAATTTTCCCATCTCTTTCCTTGAAATATATTCTATAAGCTTTTAGCGTAATTTATTCTTAGTTCACTTATTCCATCTCCAACAGGTTTACAGTCTCTAAAGTGCTCGTCGTTTTCCAGTTTCTGGATTCTGAACAAAATCTTAGATTATGCCCTCAAATCTTTTAATTTCCTTAGCCACTTGTCAAATTCTACTGTTTTCTCTATAAAATACATCCTTCTAAGTGTATTCACTTAGATACAAAAGTATATAATTTTTTTGAATTCAGATTTCTAATAATGAAGTTTTTAAAGTGTATCCAGACTCAAGATAACATCTCCAGGAATTCTTCTTCCGTAATAATTTTAGTCCCCAGTTTTTCTGCCTTTGCCAGTTTGCTGGGCCCCATATTTTCGCCTGCAACCAAATAGTCCGTTTTTCCTGAAATTGAACCGGAAACTTTTCCGCCGTTATCTTCTATCATTTTCTTGAGTTCATTTCTGGCAACTTTTTCAAAAACCCCGGAAATCACAAAAGTATTGCCCTCAAGTAAATCGCTCTGGTTTTCCAGTTCTTCTACAGCAATTTCCAATTGAAGTCCGTAGTCCTTTAAACGCTGCACGATCTCCCTGTTTTCTTCGGAAGCAAAAAAATCGGTTACACTTTCGGCTATGCGCTCTCCAATTTCATCAACCGCTGTAAGATCTTCGGTTGAAGCCGAAGCCAAAGCATCTATATTTTTGTAATGCTTTGCTAGTTTTTTAGCTACAGTTTCGCCCACATATCTTATTCCAAGGGCAAATAAAACCCGTTCAAAAGGAATTTCTTTAGATTTTTCAATTCCATTAATAAGGTTTTCCGCCGATTTCTCTGCCATTCGTTCCAATGGAAGAATATCTTCTTTTTTCAGGGTATATAGGTCGGCATAATTGGTAATTAAATTAGCATTCACCAACAAAGCAACGGTTTCTCCACCCAGGCCTTCTATATCCATTGCTTTTCGGGAAATAAAATGTTGAATTCTCCCTATAATTTGCGGCGGACATCCATTATAATTAGGGCAGTAATGTTGCGCTTCGCCTTCTTTTCTAATTAACTCGCTATCGCATTCGGGACAGGTTTCGGCATATTTAGTTTCGGGAGTTTCGGGATCTCTTTTAGTGAAATCAACCCCAACAATCTTCGGAATAATTTCACCTCCTTTTTCAACAAAAACAGTATCTCCTTCCCGTACATCCAGTTTTTCAATTTGATCGGCATTGTGTAAAGACGCACGTTTCACAGTAGTTCCGGCTAATTGCACCGGTTCAAGATTTGCTACGGGCGTGATTGCTCCTGTTCTCCCAACCTGGTAGGTGATCTTATTTAATTTAGTACTCTCCTGTTCAGCCTTAAATTTATAAGCCATTGCCCAGCGTGGGGATTTGGCGGTATAACCTAATTCATCCTGCTGATCAAAACTATTTACCTTCACCACTACCCCATCGGTTTCATAAGGTAAATCGTGGCGGTGTTGGTCCCAATAATTCACGTAATCGAGAACTTCAGCTATACTATTTTTTAACTCGGCTTCAGGTGGCACTTTAAAGCCCCAATCCCTGGCTTTTTCCAAACCTTCAAATTGTGATTTTACCGGTAAACTATCGGCTACCAAACTATAAAGCAGGCAATCTAAAGGTCTTTTGGCAACCTCAGCACTATCCTGGAGTTTTAAGCTTCCGGAAGCGGTATTTCTAGGATTTGCATAAGGTTCTTCGCCTGCTTCTACCCTTTCGGCATTCATTTTTGCAAAACCTTCATAAGGCAACACTATTTCACCCCGAATATCAAATTTCTGCGGAAATTCTCCCTTCAGTTTTAAAGGTACAGATCTAATGGTCTTTATATTATTGGTAACATCATCTCCCTGGAACCCATCCCCACGGGTAACTGCACGTTTTAATTTTCCATCCTCATAAGTCAGGCTAATAGAAGCTCCATCGTATTTTAATTCGCAAACATACTGTACTTTACCCCCAATAGATTTCTCGATTCGCTTTTCCCAGTCTTCCAGCTCTTCTTTAGAGTAAGAATTGGAAAGCGAGTACATTCTATAATCGTGAACTACGGTCTCAAAATTTTTAGTTATCGCACCACCTACACGGCGCGTGGGAGAATTAGGGTCATCAAATTCAGGATTTTTTTCTTCCAGCTCCTGTAATTCTTTCAGCTTCATATCAAAATCGTAATCGCTGATCTCGGGCTTATCCTCTATATAATATAAATAATTATGGCGGTGTAATTCTTCGCGTAACTGTTTGATCTTTTCTTCGGTACTCATAAAAGGCTGGTAAGTTATTGCTGGGCTTTTAGTTGATCGTTTTCAAAAACAAGGGAATGCTTTTTTCCCTGGTGCGTAAATTCTATTTTAAATTCAGATTTATAGGCTTTATCATCTGTAGGAAACCAATCTTTAAGTTTTTGGTTTATGGTGATGAGCAAACCTTCGTCATCACCTATCGCACAAAAATGCTCAAAATCGCCATCATATTTATCTAACTGAAAATTTGAATTTAGAAAGTCGAATTTCTCCTGAATGTTCTCTGTTACCAGGCCTACCTCACTAATTCCCAAAATACTTTTTTCTGAAAATAATGCTGATTCCGGTTTACTGAAACTCTCACGAGAAATGAATTCTATAATATTTTTATCTTCGTCATAGAAGTACAAAGATTTAGCATTCCAGGCCATAAAATCTACAATTTCCTGCCCATTACCTTTCAAAACCGGAACCCATTCTTTTACCCATTCCAGGGCTTCTTTATGCTGCCCATCGGGAATATGAAATGCGATATGGTAAGCTGTTGCGTTTTCTTTTTGCTGAAATTTTATGGTAGAATACCCGGTTTCAACTTCAAAATAGTCTTCGGAATAACCCGTGATATTTAAATTTAACTGCTCCCGGTAAAACCGAAGTTGTTCCTTAATATTATCGGAATAAATTTGAAGTTTATGGATTTTCATAATGTCTTAATTTAGGTCTGGTCTTTATTCATCCATTTGGGAACAGGCATAGGCTTAAAATTATACATTTTTTCCAGTAATTCCTCAATATCTTCCCCAATAAGCAAAAGATTAAAATTCTCTTTTCTAAGCAAACCTTTTCTCACCATGGTTTTAAGCATCGCGATAAGATCGTCGTAAAACCCGTTAATATTTAATAATCCAATAGGATTTTGATGCAGCCCTAATTGGCCCCAGGTTACAATTTCAAAAAGCTCTTCAAAAGTTCCAAACCCGCCAGGCAGGGCAATAAAACCATCGCTTAATTCGTGCATTTTAAGCTTGCGCTCGTGCATATCTTTGGTAGTGATCAATTCGGTTAAACCGGTATGGACTACTTCTTTGGTCTTTAAAAAATCTGGAATCACCCCAATAACTTCTCCTCCGTTTTGAAGGGTACCGGCAGCAACCTGCCCCATTAAGCCAAGTTTACTTCCGCCAAATACCAATTTAATATTCTTTTGAGCTAAAACTTTTCCCAGACGATAAGATTCTGAGAAAATTTTCTCATCGTTGCCTTCGCTGCTTGCACAAAAAACGGCAATGCTTTTAAGTTGGTTTTTACTGTTGTTTTCCAAAATTATTGGTTTATGAAATTTAGAACTATTGGGTTTTAAAAACCTTAATATTAACGCAATTCTCCTTTTAGCATTCTGAAATTTCCAAAAAGATCTTTTCGCAATTCGGTGCTAAAACCATATTTCTGCATCATCTTTTCGGTTTCTTCGGCCAGGTATTGGTTGATCTCAAAATAGAGCTTCCCGCTAGGATTTAGGCTACTTTTAGCCAATTTCGTGATTTTCTCATAGAAAATTAAAGGATTTTCGTCTTTTACATATAATGCAGTAGGTGGATCGTATTCTAAAACATTTCGGTGCATTTCCTTTTTCTCCAGTTCCCTAACGTAGGGCGGATTAGAGACAATAACATCCCAGTTTCCCTTAAGAGCTTCGGTTTTTAAAATATCTTCCTGGATAAAATTAATGTCAACATTATTAATTTCTGCATTGGTTTTCGCCATTTCCAGAGCTACTTCAGAAATATCTATAGCCGAAATTTGAGCTTCCGGAAGATTTTTTGCCAGGCTAATAGCGATGCAACCACTCCCCGTCCCAATATCCAGGATTCGCCCAGATTCCTCTTCGAAAAATTCTTCTAAAATCCATTCAACCAATTCCTCGGTTTCTGGTCTTGGTACTAATACATTTTTATCAACCTTAAAAGTCAATCCGAAAAACTCTGTTTCCCCAATAATATGCTGAATGGGTTCGTGGTTTTTTAAACGCGCTAAGGCTGACTCTAGTTTCTCAATCTGACTTTTATCAATTTCAAGCTCAGGATTTAAAGCAAGATTTAACCGATTGATCTTGAAAAAAGCTTCTGTTAGCATAAAGAAAAAAGAATGCACTTCTGCCACAGGATATTCATTTTCCAGCGATTTAGTAAAAATTTCTTTTTGGGCTTTTAGTTTCATCTTTCCAGTTGTGGGTTGTGAGTTCTCGGTTCTCGGTTTTGGGTTATCTGTTATCAGGTGTGAGTTGGGCGTTGTCAGTTTGAGGAAAATCCAAATTCCTGATTCTTATCTCCTGGATCTTGTTTCTTGTTTCTTAAATCTTTTTTCTCTACTCTTTTCTCTTGATTAAAACATAAAATCGTGGCGTTCCTCCCTGTCTCGCGATAACGTAAAAAAGACTCCTCCCTCTTCATTCTTCACTCTTTACTCCTACTTCTCAAACATCCCTAATCATCCACATCGTACAATTATAATGGCCGGTGTCTCCAAGGGGTTTTTCTAAAGATTTGAAGCCACTGCGTGCGTAGAGTTTCCGTGCGCTTTTCATATAAGGAAGGGTTTCAATATAGCATTGTCCAAAATTCTGAGATTTGGCGAACTTAAGACAGGTCTCCATCATTTGGGCGCCAAGACCTTTGCCACGAGCTTCAGGCAAGAAATACATTTTTTGCAATTCGCATATTTTTTCTTCCAGCCCAATTAACGGTGCAATTCCTGCTCCTCCAATAATTTTCCCTTCATCTTCCACCACAAAATAATTCATTCGCGGAGGCTGATAAGTTGCATACATATCGTCTAGCGCCTTGTCTTCATAGGCGGTTCCTACTTTTGGAACGCCCATTTCTACCAAAACCTTTCTTACTACTTCGGCAACTTGTTGATTGTCTTCGGGTTGAATTTCCCGTATTTTTAACGTGCTCATTCTTGGTAAATAATCCTATTTTAGAGGCGTGAATATACACGAAAAATATATAAAACGCTGTATTGAACTGGCCAAAAACGGACTGGGAGCCACCTATCCCAATCCGCTGGTAGGCAGCGTAATTGTTTATAAAAACAAGATAATCGGTGAAGGCTGGCATCAAAAAGCAGGAGCCCCACACGCCGAGGTAAACGCTGTAAATTCTGTGAGAGATGAATCGCTTTTAAAAAAGTCTACCATCTATGTGAGTCTGGAACCCTGCAGTCATTTTGGAAAAACGCCGCCTTGCAGCGATCTAATTATCGCTAAGGGTATTAAAAAAGTGATTATTGGTACAGTAGATCCTTTTGCTGAAGTTGCCGGTCGCGGCATCAAGAAACTGATGGAAGCCGGTTGCGAAGTTCAGGTAGGAATTCTGGAAAAAGAATGCCAGGATCTCAACAAACGTTTTTTCACTTTCCATCAAAAGAAACAGCCTTATATTATTTTGAAATGGGCGCAAACCGCTGATGGATTTATCGCTCCAAAAGTCCAGGAAAAACGCGAGCCGGTTTGGATCACGAATCAATATTCAAAACAATTGGTGCATAAATGGAGAAGTGAAGAACAGGCTATTCTAGTAGGCACCAATACGGCCATTGCTGATAACCCCAAACTAAATACAAGGCTTTGGAATGGCAAAAACCCGGTGCGGGTAGTGATAGACAAAGAATTAAAAATTCCGCAGGAATCTGCATTGTTTAATGGCAGTATCAAGACCATTGTTTTAACCGAATATGTAAAAAATTCAGGAGATAATTTGATATTTGAAAAGCTTGATTTTCAACAGGATATAGTGAAACAAATTTGCGAGGTGCTTTATCGGCACAACTTACAATCGGTTATTATAGAAGGTGGCGCAAAAACACTTCAGACTTTTATTGACGCCAATCTTTGGGATGAAGCCAGAGTTTTTACCGGAATTTCAGAATTTCACGAGGGAATAAATGCTCCGCAATTTTCAGGAATTAAGCTTTCAGAAACTAATTTGGAGCGTGATACTTTAAAGAATTATAAGAATGATTAAAACCATAATTTTCGATTTTGGAGACGTATTCATCAACCTGGACAAACCGGCCACGATGCGCGAAATGAATAAACATGAAATCGAAGAACTTTCAGAAAGTTTGCTCAATATCAATCAGAAATATGAAAAAGGGCTTATTTCTTCTGAAGAATTTGTAAAATCTTATCAGAGCGAATATACTCAGCTTCAGGAAGAACATTTCAAAAATTCCTGGAACGCTATTTTGGTTGATTTCCCTGAATATCGTTACCAGTTTTTAAAGAAAATTTCCGAAGAAAAAAATTACCAATTAATTCTTTTGAGTAACACTAACGAAATTCATATAGATTGGGTTAAAGAAAATGTACCGTTTTTTGAAGATTTTAAAGCTTGTTTCGATGCTTTTTATCTTTCACACGAGATCAATTTTAGAAAACCAGATGCTGAAATTTATGAGTTTGTGCTAAAACAACACGGCTTAAAACCTCAAGAATGTCTTTTTATTGACGACACCAAAGAAAACACTGATGCTGCAGAAGATTTAGGAATCCACACCTGGAATATTGAACCTACCCGAGAAGATGTCATCGATTTATTTACCGCTAAAAAGGAATTATTTTGATCTACCTGCTGCTTAGCATCCTTTCTTCTACGGTTATTTTTATCGTATTTAGGCTCTATAAAAAATACGGGGTAAATACACTGCAAGCTATCATTGTTAACTATTTTATCGCCTGTATTGTGGGCTTTTTTGGCTATATAGAAAGTGTTGATGACATTGTGAGAATTCCTTCAGAAAAATGGTTTTTTGGAACGCTCATTTTAGGTGCGCTTTTTATTACGGTTTTTAATCTTGCCGCGATTACCACCCAACGCAGCGGACTTTCAGTCGTTTCAGTAGCCACCAAAATGTCGGTTGCGATTCCTGTTTTCTTCGGAATATTTATTTATGATGAAAGCCTGGGCTTTTTAAAAATTTCGGGGATTCTGCTTGCACTAGCAGCGGTTTATTTGAGTTCCATTAAAACCGCAAAAGGCATTAAAATAAAGAAAAGGAATTTAGTATTTCCGCTCTTGGTTTTTATTGGAAGTGGGATTATTGACACCACCATAAACTACCTTGAAAATTTTTATGTTTCTGAAACCGATGTCGGCCTTTTTTCTTCCAGTATTTTTGGAATCGCCGGGATTATTGGAATAACAATCTTAATTGGACAGGCAGTTTTAGGAAAATTAAGAATTACCTGGAAAAATATAGCCGGCGGGATCGCGCTGGGAATTCCGAACTATTTTTCCATTTATTTCCTGGTTATGGCATTGCGTGCTCCCGGAATTGAAAACTCGGTTATTTTTACTTTAAACCATGTAGGGATTGTGCTAGCATCTACAATTCTTGGAATTATACTTTTTAAAGAAGTTCTTTTGAAGAAAAACTGGATTGGAATTGCGTTAGCCGTGATAAGTATTATCCTTGTGGCGAGTAGCCAGTAGTTTTACTGAAAAGACCTCACAGGTTTTGGAAACCTGTGAGGTCTAAAAAATAGCGATACATAATGAAAGACACCTATAAAACCATAACCAAAGCCTCTCCCGAAGTCTTGTTTAAAGACCGGAACTCCAAGTTTTTTGGTTATGCTTTTCCGGTAAAGACAGAAGAGGAAGCCAATATTCATTTAGAAGAACTAAAAACCAAACATCATAAAGCGCGGCACTGGTGTTACGCCTGGCAATTAGGAAAACAAGATTTTCAATATCGTGCCAATGATGACGGAGAACCCTCAAATTCTGCCGGAATGCCTATTTACGGACAAATACAATCTTTTGAGGTTACTAATATATTAATAGTCGTTGTAAGATATTTTGGTGGTGTAAAACTCGGTGTAGGCGGCTTGATTAACGCTTATAAAACGGCCTCACAAATGGCGCTGGAAGAATCGAATATAGTAACCCGAACCATAGACGAAGCTTTTGAGATCAGTTTTGATTATCCTGAAATGAATATTGTTATGCGTTTAATTAAAGAAAACAATCTCAATATCATCGAACAAAAACTGGAGCTGGATTGCAAGATCTATATTTCGGTTAGAAAAAAAGACGCTGAAGCAATTTTTGAAAAGTTTGATTCAACATATAAGGTTGAGATTAAAAGGTTGGAAGATTGAAGGTGATTTTAAAAAATATTAGGTTTTAAATTAGTTCCGAAACTTCGGGACAGGATCACAGTAAAAATTAAACATACGAGGTTTTGAAAACTGTGAGGTTTGTTTAATATCTACTTCAGCTTATCCAAAATATACTCCGGGCAGCGAATTGGTTTTTTGGTTTTGGAATCCATAAAAACCAATGTTGTATAAGCTTTTGTAATTAAGTCTTCACATTGGTTAAAAACTAAATATTCAAAAGTAATTTTTACCGAGGGAAGTTCTTTCAATCGCACTTCAATTTTAAGTTCATCGTCAAAAACCGCAGGTTTTAAAAACTTTGTATTCAACTCATAAACAGGCAGCATCACCCCGTTTTCCTCCATAGACTTATAAGAAATCCCAAGCGCCGAAAGCCAGTCTAAACGGGCAATTTCAAAGTATTGAGCATAATTACCGTGGTGCACAACACCCATTTGATCGGTTTCCGCATAACGGACTTTAACATAAGAAACGTGACTTTTCATATTGAATTTAACAGCTAAATTGAATGAGGTTTTGTACTTTCATAAGCGGAATTAAGTATGCACATAATTTTCTTAAAATTCAACCCTAAACCGGTTTTTTTATTACATAATTTGTTCACATATTTGTTCTACCAAAGTTGAGAGACTCCTAAATCTTTTAACTGCTAATAAACCACTACTAATCTAAAATAATACAACACAAAGCATGTCAAAAACTGCGCAATCAGTTTGGAATAGCTGTCTGGCTTTTATCAAAGATAACATCACTCCACAGGCTTATAAAACGTGGTTTGAACCTATACAAGCAGTAAAACTTACAGATTGTGCACTAAGCATACAGGTGCCCTCAAAGTTTTTTTACGAATGGTTAGAAGAACACTATGTTAAGCTCTTAAAAGTTTCTCTTACCAAAGAATTAGGGGAAAAAGCCAAATTGGTCTATGTGATCAAAATGGAAAATACCTACGGCAATAAAATGCCATTTACCGAGAAAATCCCGAGTACGCAGCGCAGTCATATGGCTTCCCAGGAAGTAGACGTGCCACTAAAAAATAAAAACCCCGAATTAAAAAACCCTTTTATAATTCCCGGGATTAGAAATGTAAAAATCGAGTCTCAACTTAACCCGAGTTATAATTTTGAAAATTTTCTGGAAGGAGATTCCAACAGGTTGGCAAGATCGGCGGGGTTAGCTGTAGCCAATAAACCAGGTGGAACTTCTTTTAATCCGTTACTAATTTTTGGTGGTGTAGGATTGGGAAAAACACATTTGGCGCACGCTATTGGGGTTGAAATAAAAGATAAATATCCAGAAAAGACGGTTTTATATATTTCTGCTGAAAAATTTACCCAACAGTATATAGAATCTGTAAAGAAAAATAACCGAAACGATTTTATTCATTTTTACCAGATTATTGATGTTTTGATCGTGGATGATATCCAATTGCTTTCAGGAAAAGCAGGAACTCAAGATGTATTTTTCCACATTTTCAATCATTTACACCAAAACGGAAAACAGGTAATTCTTACCAGTGATAAAGCGCCGGTAGATATGCAGGATATTGAACAACGCCTGCTTTCTAGATTTAAATGGGGACTTTCAGCAGAATTACAACACCCCGATTTTGAAACCCGTATTTCTATTATTAAAAGCAAACTTTATCGCGACGGAGTAGAAATGCCGGAAGAAATTGTTGAGTTTTTGGCTAATAATATTAAAACCAATATTAGGGAACTGGAAGGTGCTATTATTTCTCTTATTGCCCACTCTTCTTTCAACAAAAAAGATATCACTTTAGAACTCGCTAAAAAGATCGTAGACAACTACGTGAAAAATACCAAGCGCGAAGTTTCTATAGATTATATTCAGAAAGTGGTGAGTGATTATTTCCAGATGGATGTGCAAACTTTGCAGTCTAAAACCCGAAAAAGGCATATTGTACAGGCGAGACAATTGGCCATGTTCTTTGCTAAAAAGTTTACAAAAGCTTCTTTGGCAAGTATTGGCTCTCAAATTGGAAAACGCGATCACGCTACGGTTTTACACGCTTGCAAAACGGTAGATAACCTGGCGACGACTGATAAGCAATTCAAAAAGTTTGTTGAAGACCTCAACAAAAAACTTACCATATAAAAGCATTTTTATGAAGACTAAGGTATTGATGGTGTGCCTCGGCAATATTTGCAGATCACCGCTTGCCGAGGAAATTTTAAAATCTAAGGTAGACCAATCTAAGGTATTTGTAGATTCGGCCGGGACCGGAGATTACCACATAGACGATGCGCCAGATCCTCGCTCTGTTGCAATAGCGAAAAAGAATAACCTTGATATTACATACCAGCGCGGAAGACAATTTCAGGTGGAAGATTTTGATAAATTCGATCGCATTTATGTGATGGATAATTCCAATTTTAAGGATGTAATGGCCCTGACCAGAAACGATGACGACCGGACGAAAGTTCATTTAATTCTTAATGAAATATTCCCTTCTGAAAATGTAGATGTTCCAGATCCTTATTTTGGTGGCGACCACGGGTTTGAAAATGTATACCAGATGCTGGATGAAGCTTGCGAAAAAATAGCAGACCAGCTGAAGGAAGAAAACAAAGCATAATGACAGACTTTAGATATTCAGGAAAACTTTACCTGATTCCCACAACTATGGGAGCGGCAAACCCAATGCAGGTTTTACCAATTCAGGTTAAAGAAATTATGGAAAACCTGGATATTTTTATTGCCGAAAATGAAAAAACTGCCAGGAGACATATAAAACAGCTGGTTCCTGAAAAGCAACAATCTACTTTAAAATTTTTTCATCTAAATAAATTCACTGAAGCTTCAGAAATTCCTTCATTTTTAAACGATTGTAAAGAAGGAAAAAATATAGGCTTATTGAGCGAAGCGGGTTGTCCCGGTGTTGCAGATCCAGGTGCTGAAATTGTGAAAATTGCGCATAATGAAGGCATCCAGGTAATTCCATTAGTGGGACCCTCTTCAATTCTATTAGCAATGATGGGCAGCGGAATGAACGGACAACGTTTTACATTTAACGGCTATTTGCCGATAGACAAAAGAGAACGGAAAAAGGAAATTAAAGATTTAGAACGATTTTCTATTGAAAAGCAGGAAGCGCAAATTTTTATTGAAACCCCTTACCGAAACAATAAATTGCTTGAAGATCTGCTTCAGCTCTTAAATCCCACGACCAGGCTTTGCGTGGCTTGTGATCTTACCTTACCTACAGAGTACATCGTAACCAAACCGGTTTCAGAATGGAGTAAAACAAAAACAGACCTCCATAAGAGGCCTGCTATTTTTATATTTCAGAAAGAAATTTAAGCTCTAAAAGCTTGAATATCTACTCTCGGGTTTTTTTCCGGTTTTACAAACGAAGTATCATAACCGCCAAATTTCTTCAAATAATTTCTAATTGAAGTTCCAAAAGCATCACTAAAAGACTGGGCTCCCCAGCTTCTAAGGTATTTTTTCACACTTCCCGGTCCAGCAAGATGGGCAGCGGCAAGAATACCAGACTCGGTTACTTTCACCCCATTAATTACTTTGCCTTCAAAACGTGCAATATCACGAATTAATATCCATTTGTTTCTGGAAGCATTGGTATAAAATGCGGCTTCCTGGAGTTGTGGTGAGTTAAGGAATTCTGCACTATTGTAAATGCCAAGTAATTCCAGGGTTCCAATACCAAACTGGTATTTCCCCATATAACCAAACTCATTAATTGTTTGATAATTTCCGCGAGATTCTTTAAAACCTAGCGCTTCTTTAAAACCAACATAGGACTTTCCCAGTTCAGGTAACGCCCTTTCAAGGCTTTGATCTTTTGCTAACTCGCTTTCCTCTACAAGGGCTACGGTATAGTTTAGATCTAAATTGGAAGTTGAATAACCTTCAATTTCCAAATTCGCTGCTTCTCTAGTTGAAAAACTGAAAAACATGCAGCCTGCAAAAACAGGCAAGATTGAAAATTTTGCAATTTTCCTTCTCATTACATTTTGTTTCTGAAAGGTTAACGGTTTGGGCTAAAAAAATTAAGCTTACGCCCCTTTCAATTTTGCCGTGCAAATGTACAACAAATTTTAAAAATCTGAAGCACAACCTGTTAAGTAAATTATAAAGTTATGGAATGACTTAACATCGCTCTAAGAGTACGTATGCTAAGGCGTTAGAACTTTCTTAATAATTTTGAGTAAAAATTATTTTTATCTTTTTACACCTTGTTTGTTAATCCAACGCACATATTCCTGCTTATTTCGATTGTGCTGAGCTAAATTTTTGGCGAATTTATGATAGCCAAAATTTTTAACATCGGCTACAAAATAGAAGTAATCGTGATCTTCATAATTAAGCACGGCGTTTATAGCAGAAATATCTGGCATAAAAATAGGTCCCGGTGGTAACTCTTTGTATATATAGGTATTATAAGGAGAATCTAATTCCAGATCTTTATAAAGCACTCTTTTAATAATGGTATCCCATTTTTGCGTTTTATTTTTCAATGCGTAGATCACTGTAGGATCGGCATCTAATTTCCAACCGTTTTTATACCGGTTCATATAAACTCCCGCTACTTTTGGGCGTTCGTCTACTTTGGCAGTTTCTTTGTGAACTATTGAAGCCAGTGTGGAAACCTCTTTAGGGTTCAAGCCTATTTCTTCGGCTTTTTGCTTCTTTTCATCGGTCCAGAAGCGATCGTATTCCCGCTTCATTCGCTCTCTAAATTCTTCAGCTGAAGTATTCCAGTAAAATTCATATTGGTTAGGAATATACATTGCTAAGGCATTAGCTTCAGTAAAATCATTTTCAGCTAAGAATTCTTTATCCTTAAAAGCTTTAATTAAAGCTGCACTATCGGCTTCAATTTGCTGGGCAACCCTTCCGGCAAGATTTTCCAGTCTCTCCTGGTTATTAAAGGTAATTTTTACCGGTAAATTTCCGCTTCGCAAAGCATTTACCAATTCATTATTATTCATCCCGGGTTTAATAGCGTATCTCCCGGCCCTGATATTTGATGCATAACCCTTTTTTCGGGCAACAAGGTCAAATGATTCCATATCTTCCACGTAAGGCTGAAGGCTATCTATCACGGTTTGATAGTCTGCACCCGTAGGCACATAAACTATCTTTTTCTCTCCCGTAAAACTGGTGTTTCCAGAAAAAATACTGGTATAAATATAATAGCTAAAAACAGAAAGGCCTATAAGCCCAAGAATGGCAATAGCCAGTAGAATTTTTTTGATGTACATTATTTATTGATCAATTGATAGAGAATTTCATCTTTAAAACCGCCTTCAGAATAAGTCCAGTCTTTTTTTATACCAACTCTTTGGAAACCCAGGTTTTCAAAAAGTTTTACGCTGGTTTCGTTTCCTTCGGTGATATTTGCATAAACCTGGTGCATGGCGAGATGGGTAAAACAGTAATTGCAAAGTAATTTTAGAGCTTCACCACCATATCCTTTTCCGCGTTCAGAGGGATCGGCAATTAAGATTCCCAAAGCTGCCCTTCGGTCTTTTGGCTCGAAGTCAAAAATATCTATTAGACCAACTTCATTATCCTGAAGATCACAAATCACCAAGCGCAATTGTTTAATATCGTAAATGTCGCGATGCGCGTTTTCCAGGTATTGCTTAATAAGAAACCGTGAATAAGGGGTTTGGGTGGCACTTACTTCCCAAAACTCTTCTATATTCTCCACAGTATGAACAAAATCGAGATCCTCGGGTTCCAAAGCACGTAAATAAACCTTATTTCCTCTTAAGCCTGGCATACTATTTCTCCTTTAAAAACCTGCTCTGCCGGGCCGGTTAACCACACATTTGTATAAGTTTCGTTTTCTTTACTGAAGGAAACCGATAATTCGCCCCCGGGAACAATTAGCTTTACCGTATTCTTATTTGCCTTTCCAGAAGCGTGCGCCGCCAGCGCAACTGCAGTAACCCCTGTACCGCAAGAAAGCGTTTCGTCTTCCACTCCCCTTTCGTATGTTCTAACTAAAAAGGTATTATCTTCCTGCATATCTACAAAATTCACATTGGTACCGCCATTGGCTACATATTCATCTGAATATCTAATTACAGCACCTTCTTTTTTCACATCAAGATCGGCTACATTTTTAGTGAAAATTACGTGATGTGGAGAACCAGTATCAAGAAAAGCGCTATTTCCCAGTTGTTTTATCTCTGCAACATTCTGCATTTGTAAACTAACCTGGTGGTCGCTAATCGTCGCTTTATGCGGACCATCTATTGCCGTAAAAGTAGCTGCATTTTCTATTATTCCAAGAAATTTCGCAAAGGCTACCAGACAACGTCCCCCATTACCGCACATACTGCTTTCATTACCATCGGCATTAAAATATACCATTTTAAAATCGTCACCATCTATGTCAGGATTTTCCAAAAGTATAAGTCCGTCACCCCCAATGCCAAATTTACGGTCGCACAGCATTTTTATTATTTTGGTATTGTTTTTGGATAACAGTTGTTTACGGTTATCAATCATCACAAAATCGTTCCCGGTGCCCTGATATTTATAAAATGGAATTTTCATTACGTGAATTTTAAGGGCAACAAAGATACTATAAATAACACGATTTTAGGCCGTGTTAAATGGCCGTTAAAGTTAAAAACTGAAAATACTAATATTATAATTTTAAAGTTGAATTATATAAAAACAAGATTGAAAATGAAAAATTTATCTAAACTACTTCTCGTTTCTATTTTAGGAGGCACGTTGACTTTAGGGAGCTATAAAATGTTTTTTGAAGAAGAAACGCCCACAGGTTTACCCCCGGTTTCTAATACTACAGCCGAATTAATTCCTGCAAATTACTCAGGAAATATCTACGGCACCAATGCCGATTTTACTGAAGCAGCAGAAAATACCGTTAACGGAGTGGTACACGTTAAAAACGTAGCTGTTTTTAAAGGTCCGCGTACTATGAGAGATCTAATTCAGGGGAATTATAGTGGCGGAAAAGCACTGCAGGGAGCCGGCTCTGGAGTTATTATTTCTCCAGATGGTTATATTGTAACCAACAACCACGTAATTAGAGAAGCCAATGAGGTTGAAGTTACCTTGAACAATAACAAAACCTATACTGCAGAAATTGTTGGAGCCGATGAAAGTTCAGATATCGCTCTATTAAAAATTGATGCTGAAGGCCTGGATTATATTCCGTTTGGCGATTCTAACAATGTAAAATTGGGAGAATGGGTGCTTGCAGTTGGAAATCCTTTTAACCTTAAATCTACCGTAACCGCTGGAATTATTAGTGCTACCGCAAGAGATTTAAATACACGCGATCTTACTTCGCAATCTTTTATACAAACGGATGCCGCGATTAATCCAGGTAACAGTGGAGGCGCTTTAGTGAATATTAATGGCGAACTGGTTGGAATTAATACTGCCATTACTTCCCAAACCGGAAGTTATATAGGTTATGCATTTGCCGTACCCTCTAATAATACCCGTAAAATCGTAGAAGATATTATGGAGTATGGTGATGTGCAAAAAGGAATTTTAGGAATTAGAGGTGGAAATATTAACCCACGGGCGGTAGAAGAATTAGGACTTGAAACTACCCAGGGAGTTATGGTGGCTGAAGTAACCGAGGGAAGCGGTGCAGAAAAAGCCGGACTTAAACAAGGGGATATAATTAGAAAATTAGATAATATAGACATTAATAAATTTTCTGATCTAACTGGATATATTAATTCAAAGCGTCCTAACGATGAAATTGATGTACTATTTATTAGAGATGGCAAGAAAAGAGAAGCTAAGGTAACCCTTACAAAATTTGAAACCTACACTATAGAACCTATAAAAATAGAAGTTTCTAATGCCAGTAAGGAAGAATTACAGGAATTGAATGTTGAAAATGGCGTAAGAATTCACCGTACCCTTTCCCCTAGATTACCTGCGGAAGAATTGGTAGGAACCATTATTACCGCAATAGATAATAAAGAGGTAACTAGCGTAAGCGATGTTGAACGAATCTTTAGAAATAAAAATCTTGCTGAAGATATTGTGATTACCATAGTTGATAGAAATGGCGAAAAACAGCGAATGGTTTGGCGATAGAAAGCAAAGAATAAATCTTCTAAAACTCCCTTAATTAAAGGGAGTTTTTTATGCAAAATTTTCTTTACGAAAACGTTTGAAATATATACTTTTGCGCCAATAATTAAGAACCTTGGGGAAGTCCACGAGGTTTGAGATAGAAACTATTTTATAATTTCGAGCTAAGGCTCGGCAAAATTAACCCCTCAAAGAGGGAAAACAACACAAACCACACATGAGCTTCAACAAAGTTTACGAAAAGGAACTTTCTTTTCAGGCAAACCGGCGCAAAGCGACCGTACAATTTATTAATATTATAAGTGATCTTTGGTACGATAAATCTATTGAGCTGGTCTTATTCAGAAATCAATTACTTAACCGAAATGTAAGCGATATTCTAAATCTACACGAATATGCCGGGGAATTTGTAGAAAAACCAATCTCAATATTTGATACGGTAGAAATAGCAAAAGCAATCCAGGATATGGATCTGCCACCTGCAAAACTGGACATTGGGAAATTAACCTATGAGTATCATTTAGAAGACCAGGGACATCTTAATGCTATGGCTTTTGTTTCAGATAAACTGAAAGATGCAAAAAAATATGATAAAGTTGTTCCTAAGGATGTTGTGCTTTACGGTTTTGGGCGTATTGGTCGCTTAGTAGCCAGAGAATTAATGGCCAGAACCGGTAAGGGCAGTCAGTTGCGTTTGCGAGCTATCGTTACTCGAGGTGCTGTAGATAGGAATGTTTTAGAAAAACGTGCTTCTTTATTAAAAAATGATTCAGTTCACGGTGATTTTTCTGGAACTGTTGGTATAGACGAAGAAAATAGCACACTTATTATAAACGGCACTACCGTTAAGATAATTTCCGCAGATAAACCTGAGGATATTGACTATACAAAATTTGGAATAAATAAAGCTTTAATTATAGATAACACCGGTGCGTTTAGAGACAAAGAAGCACTAAGCAGACACCTTAAAGCGAAAGGAGCGGCAAAGGTTTTACTTTCTGCTCCCGGGAAAGGCATTCCCAATATTGTTCATGGTGTAAATCATAAAGAATATAATCCTGATAAAATTTCGATATTTTCTGCAGCTTCATGTACTACGAATGCAATCACCCCTG
This sequence comes from Salegentibacter sp. UBA1130, assembly GCF_002311535.1. Lineage (NCBI taxonomy): Bacteria > Pseudomonadati > Bacteroidota > Flavobacteriia > Flavobacteriales > Flavobacteriaceae > Salegentibacter > Salegentibacter sp. UBA1130. The sequence goes on from NZ_DCAP01000025.1 coordinate 37,092, forward strand.
TGTTAAAAGCCGTTCAGGAGACACTTGGTGTGGTGCACGGACATTTAGAAACTATTCACGCCTACACTAACGACCAGAACCTGGTAGATAATATGCACAGCAAATACCGAAGAGGTCGTGCTGCTGCCCTTAATATGGTGATTACCGAAACCGGTGCCGGAAAAGCCGTAGCCAAAGCTTTACCTGTGTTTGAAGGTAAACTTACTTCTAACGCAATTAGGGTTCCTGTTCCCAATGGGTCACTTGCGATTCTAAATCTGGAAATTGATGGTCAAACCACTGTTGAAGGCGTAAATAATATTTTAAAGAAATACGCCCTTGAAGGTGAACTTGTAGAACAAATTAAATATTCCCTGGATAATGAATTAGTATCATCAGACATTGTTGGCTCTAACGCCCCGGCTATTTATGATAGTAAGGCGACAATAGTCTCTGAAGATGGTAAAAACGTAATTCTTTATATCTGGTATGATAACGAATATGGGTACAGCCACCAATTAATAAGGCTGGCAAAGTATATCGCGAAAGTGAGAAGGTTTACTAATTATTAATATTTTATAATAAGCTAAAATACCTGAAAACCCACCTAAATTTGGTGGGTTTTTTATTGGGAATACTTTACATTTGCGCGCTCAAATAATTAATTTAAAGGAATTTATAAAAATTAGATTCAAATTAACCAATTCTTTTACAATAAGTAAAAAAAGAAGGCGTTCAAGCATATAAATTCCAACCAGAAAAATCCCAAATGATGCGTAATATTATTTTTTCAAGTTTACTTTTAATATTTTCAATCAGTTTTTTATCGGCTCAGGATTCCCTGGCTACTTCTAATTTTATTGAAGACGAATTTGACAACCTTATTGAATCTTCAAACAACTACCAGGGCTACAAAGTGGTAGATTATGATGCTTTAATTGAATTACGAGACAATACAAAACGCCACGTTCAGGATTTAAAAAATGAGCTTCAGGAAGAGCAAAGCACAATTTCCAATCAAAATGAAGAAATTGAAAATCTTGAAAATCAATTAGCCCAAACCCAGGAAGATCTTCAGCGTGTAAACGAAGAAAAAGATGCTATTAAATTTCTTGGGATGCCCTTTAGCAAAGGAAGTTATATGGCCTTGATGTGGGGAATTGTAGGAGTCTTAATTCTCGCACTACTTTTCTTTATCTATAAGTTTAAAAATTCTAATGCTACTACTAAAGAAGCAAAGCATAGGTTAGATGAAACCGAAAAAGAATTTGACCTATACCGCGCGAAAGCTTTAGAAAAAGAACAGCGCTTAGGCCGCATGCTTCAGGATGAAAAGAATAAAGCCAAAGATTAATTTTCTTCAGCTAAAATTTTAATTAGCATCTTTGCATTTTATTAGAAAATATGCGCATAGATATAATTACCGTTGTTCCAGATTTACTTAAAAGCCCTTTTGAGGCTTCTATTTTAAAAAGAGCTATAGAAAGCGGTCATGTAGAAATTCATCTTCATAATTTACGAGATTATGTAACCGATAATTACAAACAGATTGATGATTATCAATTTGGCGGAGGTGCCGGGATGGTAATGATGGTAGAGCCTATAGATAAGTGTATTTCTAATCTTAAAAGTCAGCGGGATTATGATGAAGTAATCTATATGAGCCCGGATGGCGATCGTTTTAATCAAAAAACGGCGAATGCACTTTCCCTTAAGGAAAACATCATTATTCTCTGCGGACATTATAAAGGAGTAGATCAAAGAGTACGCGACCATTTTATTACCAAAGAAATTTCTATAGGCGATTATGTACTTTCTGGCGGGGAACTTGGTGCTGCCGTGGTTTGTGATGCTATTATAAGATTAATTCCCGGAGTTTTGGGTAATGAAACTTCAGCGTTAACTGACTCTTTTCAGGATAATTTACTGGCACCACCGGTTTATACAAGACCTGCTGAATATAAAGGATGGAAAGTTCCGGAGATATTAACCTCGGGGAATTTTCCTAAGATAGAAGCCTGGCGGGAAGAAAAAGCCTGGGAGCGTACCAAACGCTTAAGGCCTGATCTTTTGGATGAAACAGAAAAATAATTACAATTTCTAAGTTGCATTATAAATTAAAATTAATACTTTTGCACTCGTTCTAAAATAACCTCTGGCGAGGTCCGTGAATGTTGTTTTAGATTTTACATTAAATAAGAAATTATGGAATCGTTAATTAAGTACGTACAAGACGAATTCGTTGAAAGAAAAGATTTACCTGAATTTTCTGCAGGTGATACTATTACTGTGTATTACGAAATTAAAGAGGGTCAAAAAACCCGTACCCAGTTTTTTAAAGGGGTAGTAATTCAGAAAAGAGGTAGCGGTGCTTCACAAACTTTCACCATTAGAAAAATGAGTGGAACCGTTGGAGTAGAAAGAATTTTTCCTTTAAACCTTCCTGCAATTCAAAAAATTGAATTGAACAAACGAGGAAAAGTAAGAAGAGCTCGTATTTATTACTTTAGAGAACTTACCGGGAAAAAAGCCCGTATTAAGGAAGCTAAAAGATAGAATACATCTTATTCAAATTATAGAAAGCCCCGTAAATCGGGGCTTTTTTTATAGATTATTTTTAAGTAAACCAGCATACTACAATTTTATCATTAATATTTCAGTAATCTTTTTAGTATTTATCGTTATTTCTTTAACCTAAATGCTAAATATTATAATTTAATGATATTAAATTCTTGTTAATAGTTGTTATTCTTGTAATTTATGGCCTTGAAAAAACTAAAACATATTTTATAAAAAAACAACAATTAAATTATGGAAAATGCTTGTATGCGTTTTCTTATTTGGGGCTGTATTTAGCTCATGTGAGAAAGAAGAGAATTTAAGTGAAAGTGAGGAAAACCTTGCTACTGATTTACAGGAGCCACCATTTAAAAATTATATGGTAATTTCTGAATCTTCTGACTTAACTAAAAGTGTAGAAAATTCTCTAAAAACAAGCGGTAGTGAGATCGTAAGTTCTATTCCTGAAATTGGAATTTCTATTGTAAGTTCAAAAGATGTAAACTTCATAGAGAACACCATGAAAAAGAAGAACATAAACGCTGTGGTGCCAGATTATGAAATAGCATGGATACCTACCTCTAAAGGTATAGAAGCAAATCTTCCAGAAGCCACACCTAGTATTGGAAGCACAGAACCTTATTATTTCTACGATTATCTTTGGGGATTAGAGGCTATTGACGCTCCAGATGCATGGAATGCTGGTTTTACTGGTAGCGGGGCAAATGTATTTGTTCTTGACTCTGGTATAGATGCCGAACACGTAGAACTGGCACCCAATTTAAATACTTCACTTTCAGCTTCATTTGTACCCGGAGAAGATTGGAATGTTTTAGAGAGCACTCCTTTTGATAATCATGGAACTCACGTAGCAGGAACCATTGCTGCTGCTCAAAATGGATTAGGCCTTATTGGTGTTGCACCACACGCTGAACTTGTAGCTGTTAAAGTTCTTTCTGAATTTACAGGAAGTGGCGCCTTTAGTTCAATTAATGCCGGTATTGTTTATGCAGGCGAAAACTCGGCTGACGTTATTAATATGAGTTTAGGTGTTACTTTGAATAAGAACGGAAAATTAATTGATGCAAACGGAGATCCTTATAAAATACCTGCTAAGTATGTTATGGAAATTGTAAATGCTCAGCAAAAAGCTATAGATTATGCCTATAAAAAAGGAAGTACAATTATAGCTTCAGCAGGTAATGATGGGGTAAATTACGATGGAAATTCAGCATATATTAAACTACCTGGTGGATTAAATAATGTGGTAACTGTCTCTGCAACTGCACCCGAAGGTTACGACTGGACTGCAGATTACACAAACTTTGATATTCCTTCAAGTTACACTACTCACGGGAAATCTTTAGTAGACATTGCTGCCCCTGGAGGAGATGGAGACGTTGCTCTTGATGATATGATTCTTAGCACCGGTAATAATAATTCATTATTCTGGAGCGTAGGTACAAGTATGGCTGCTCCACACGTTTCTGGTGTTGCTGCATTAATCATCGCTAAAAATGGTGGTGACATGAATCCTCAAGAAGTTACAAAACAAATTGAAAAAACTGCAGATAAAGTTGATGGCAACGGTCAAAGCACATTCTTTGGAAAAGGAAGAATAAATGCTTACCGCGCAGTAACCGAGTAAACTGCTTCAAATTTAATAATATAGAAAGCCCCGAAATTCGGGGCTTTTTTATGCGTAAATATCAGCATTCTATAGGCTTCCAACTCACTGTATAACAAAAAGTTAAAAATTTTATTTTACTGTCGTTTTGTTGTATATTTAATATGGAATTTAGTTGAAGGGTTAGTTGAAGGGAATGACAAAAGGATTTCTTATTAAATTGAAATTCCGCGTAAAGCTTAAAATCCTTTACATACGGTTTTTATCTTCTATATAACGCTCATGTTTTGCCAGGTCAAAAATAGTTTGAAAGATAAAAACCCTTTAGATTCAAAAATCTAACTTTACTAAGTTTTTATTTTTGAATCATTGAAATAATGCACACCGGGATTTTTCCCTTAAAGAATTTCGAAAATTCAGTGAGAACGTATTATTTCAGTTGAAGCCATTTCATTTTAGTTATTAAGATGAAATGGCTTTTTTTATGCCCTTTTTGTAATAATTAACAGGCTTTAACCTTGCTTCAGCTATGATAAAAGCTTGAAAAATATTATATTGCGCAGAGCTCGAACGCCCAGTGAAAATTGGGCGTTCATTGAGTTTAGACATTTCAAAATTAATCAGCTATAAAAATTACAAAATGACACAGATTGGAAAGATCATTTATACCAAAACAGATGAAGCCCCGGCTTTAGCTACCTATTCTTTTTATCCTATTGTAAAGTCGTATACCAAAGCGGCAAATGTTGGGATGGAAACTAAAGATATCTCCCTGGCAGGTAGAATTTTATCTCAGTTTCCACAATACCTTTCAGACGATCAAAAAGTAAGCGATGATTTAGCCGAACTTGGTGATTTGGCTAAAAAACCCGAAGCTAATATTATTAAGTTACCTAATATCAGTGCTTCTATTCCGCAGTTAAAAGCTGCCATTAAAGAGCTACAGGAAAAAGGTTATAAATTACCAGACTATCCAGACGAACCTTCAAATGATGAAGAAAAGAAAATCCAGGCTACTTACGATAAAGTAAAAGGTAGTGCGGTAAATCCAGTGCTACGTGAAGGAAATTCAGATAGACGAGCTCCAAAAGCGGTAAAGAATTTCGCTAAAAAACATCCGCATTCTATGGGAGAATGGAGTTCAGATTCCAAATCTCATGTGGCTACAATGAATGGTGGAGATTTTAAAGCCAATGAAAAATCTCTAACCCTTAACGAGGAAACCGATGTAAAAATTGAATTTACTTCTAAAGATGGCGATAAAAAAGTTCTAAAAGATAATTTGCACTTGCTTAAAGGAGAGGTTATTGACGCCACTTTAATGAGTAAAAAAGCACTTTTACAGTTTCTTAGAGAACAGGTTAAAGATGCAAAAGAAAAAGGAGTGCTTTTTTCTTTACATATGAAAGCCACGATGATGAAGGTTTCAGACCCCATTATTTTTGGTCACGCAGTACGCGTATTTTTTGAAGATGTTTTCAACGAATATGGCGAAGAGCTTAAAAACGCAGGAGGAGATCCAAACAGCGGACTGGGAGATATATTAAATGCCATTGAAAAACTTCCTGCCGATAAAAAAGCAGAAATTGAATCTAAAATAAAAGCCGATCTTGAAGAAGGACCAGATTTAGCAATGGTAAATTCTGATAAAGGAATTACCAACCTTCACGTACCAAGTGATGTGATTATAGATGCATCTATGCCCGCTATGATTAGAACATCGGGCCAAATGTGGAATAAAAAGAACGAAACTCAAGATACCAAAGCGGTAATTCCAGATAGTAGTTATGCTCCCCTTTACCAGGAAACTATTGAATTCTGCCAAAAGCACGGCGCCTTTGATCCTACTACCATGGGAACTGTTCCTAACGTGGGCTTAATGGCTCAAAAAGCCGAAGAATATGGTTCTCACGATAAAACTTTTGAGATTCCCGCTGCCGGTACTGTTCGTGTAATTGATAAAAGTGGAAAAACTTTGACAGAGCACGAAGTTGAAGAAGGCGACATCTGGAGAATGTGCCAAGTTAAGGATGCTCCAATCCAGGATTGGATTAAATTGGCGGTAAACAGAGCAAAAGCTACCGGTTGGCCGGCAATTTTCTGGTTAGATGAAAATCGTGCTCACGATGCTGAGCTTATTAAAAAAGTGAATCAATATCTTCCAGACTATGATACTCAAGGTGTAGATATTAAAATAATGTCGGTTGCTGAAGCTACCAAATATACGCTGGAACGAGTAAAAGCTGGAAAAGACACCATCTCTGTTACAGGTAATGTGTTAAGAGATTATTTAACCGACCTTTTTCCAATTTTAGAAGTAGGAACCAGTGCAAAAATGCTGTCTATTGTACCTTTAATGAATGGTGGTGGATTATTTGAAACCGGTGCCGGTGGATCTGCACCAAAACACGTACAACAGTTTCTTGAAGAAGGCCACTTGCGTTGGGATTCTCTTGGAGAATTCCTTGCTCTTGCAGCTTCCTTAGAGCATTTAGGCGAAAAATATGAGAATAAAAAAGCGCTTGTGCTTTCTGAAGCATTAGACGACGCTACCAATAAATTCTTGGAAAATAGTAAATCGCCATCCAGAAAAGTAAACGAATTGGATAACCGCGGTAGTCATTTTTACCTGGCTTTATATTGGGCACAGGCTTTGGCCGCACAAGATAAGGATGCCGAGTTAAAAGAACATTTTGCTAATGTTGCTTCAAAATTAGAAGGAAACGAAGAGCAAATTAATAAGGAATTAATAGATGCTCAGGGATCTTCTGTAAATATTGGAGGTTATTATAAACCAGACGAAGATCTTACTTCTAAGGCTATGAGACCAAGCAAATTATTGAATGATATTCTAGGATAAATTTATAATTTTAATAGTTTTTAAAAGCCGAAATTAATTTTTCGGCTTTTTTATTTTATTTTTTTGTTTAATCTTTTTAAACAAATCTTAATAATTTCTGTATATTTTCAATTTTACAGAGTTTCTACACTATCTTTACCTAAAAAATTTGAAAATATTATTTCACTTTCCGCTTTTATTATTTTTCCTGTGTATTTCAATGGGAATCAATGCTCAGGAAACCTATACGCTCAAAGGAACTATTACCAATGCGTCCAGTAATGAAACATTAATAGGTGTAAATGTTATTATTCCGGAAGAACAAAAAGGCGTGGTTACCAATGAATATGGATTCTATTCCATAAAACTGCAGGAAGGTACTTATACACTTGAAATTTCTTACCTGGGTTTTCAAACCATAAGAGAAACAATAACTATCGCAGAAGATACCACCTTTAATACCGAAATGACTGAAGGTTCTGAAAATTTAGACGAAGTAGTTATAAAGTCTAATAGTGAAGGTTTTAATATTAAGAGTCCGGAAATGAGCGTTAATAAACTTTCTATTAATACCATTCAAAAATTACCGGTGGTTTTTGGAGAAGTAGATATCGTAAAATCATTATTGCTCCTACCGGGAGTTTCTAATGCAGGAGAAGGCGCATCTGGCTTTAATGTACGCGGTGGCGCGGTAGATCAAAACTTAATTCTATTAGATGAAGCTACTATTTTTAATTCTTCTCACCTTTTTGGTTTCTTTTCGGTGTTTAATCCCGATGCTGTAAAAGATTTAAAATTATATAAAGGTGGAATTCCGGCTAAATATGGCGGAAGGGTATCCTCTGTTCTTGATATTTATCAACGTGACGGTAATAGTAAAGAATTTAAAGCACAGGGCGGAATTGGGGTAATTTCAAGTAGGTTACTGGCTGAGGGACCCATTGTAAAAGATAAAGGTTCTTTTTTGGTTGCCGGTAGAAGTTCTTATGCGCATTTGTTCCTGAAATTAGCCGATAATCCAAACTCTGCTTACTTCTATGATCTCAATACAAAACTAACCTACAAGTTAAATGATGAAAATAAGCTATTGTTTTCCGGATATTTTGGCCGCGATGTTTTTGATATCAATCAAAACTTTTTAAATACCTACGGAAATTCAGTCTTTAACCTTAGATGGAATCACGTGGTTTCAGATGATATTTTTACCAATTTATCACTTATTTATAGTGATTATTACTATGGTTTAACCCTTAATTTTGTTGGCTTCAATTGGGACAGTGGTATAAAGAACCTCAATATAAAATATGATTTTAACCACTATTTAAACAATACATTTCAATTAGAGTACGGTCTCCACAGTACATACCATGAATTTAATCCGGGAGAGATTGCTCCAATAGATGAAAACTCTGGGATAAATTTCTTTAAACTAACCGATAAATATGCACTTGAAAATGCGGCTTACTTTTCCGTAGAACATAATATTTCAGATAAACTTACGGCAGAATACGGACTTAGATTTAGTAATTTTTTACGATTGGGCCAGGAAAGTTTAAATGAATATGAAAATGACAACCCAATTATTTATAATGAAGCATTAGATATTTATGAAGAAGCGCAACCTGTAGACCAGAATTCCTATTCCAGATCTGAGGTTATAAAAACCTATTCCAACTTTGAACCGAGGCTGGCGTTAGCTTATAATTTCAGCGAAAATCAGTCGGTTAAAGCGAGTTATAACAGGATGGCTCAATATTTACATTTAATCTCCAACACTAACTCTCCCACTCCTCTTGATGTATGGGCCCCCAGCGGACCCTTTATTAAACCTCAAATTTTAGATCAATACGCCCTGGGGTATTTTCGAAATATTGATGACGGAAAATATAGCCTGGAGACTGAAATCTTTTATAAGGATATTCAAAACAGGATAGATTATGTTAATGGAGCAAATCTTATCGCTAATAATAATATTGAAACTATAATTTTAAATGGTAGATCCCGGGCTTATGGTCTGGAAATTTTAGCAAAGAAAAACGAAGGTAGATTTACTGGTTGGCTCGCCTATACCCTGTCAAGATCTGAGCAACAAACTCCCGGAAGAACTACGGCGGAAAGCGGAATTAATAATGGAAAGTGGTATGCAACTAACTACGATAAAACGCACGATATAAGTCTTACCGCCACTTACGATTATAATAAGAAATGGGATTTTAGTGCCAATTTTGCATTTCAAACAGGTTTACCGGTCACTTACCCAACAGGGCAATATGATTTTAACGGAATAAATGTTCCGGTTTATGGAGATAGAAATAGTAATAGATTACCGGCCTACCACAGGCTCGATCTTTCTGCTACGTATATTCCGAAACCTAATAAAAAACAAGGCTTTCAATCTTCCTGGAATTTTGGCATTTACAATGTTTATAACCGGAAAAATGCTAATTCTATAAGTTTTAGGGAGAATGAAGATACCGGAAGAAACGAATCGGCTAAATTAAGTCTGTTCGGAATAATACCTTCTATAACCTATAATTTCAGTTTTTAAGATGAAAAATTTATATATTTTATCACTTATAATCCTTCTTTTTACATTCACTTCTTGCGAAGAAGTAATAGACTTAGATTTGGATCAAAGTGAACCAAGATTAGTGATAGATGCTTCTATGCTATGGTATATAGGCACACCGGGTAACAATCAGCAAATAAAACTATCAGAAACCATTGGCTTTTACGAAGAAGGAATTGAGCCGGTAACAGAAGCTAAAGTAATTATTGAAACTGGTAGTGGTGAAGAATTTATTTTTACTCATCAGGAAAATGGTATATACCAAAATTCTAATTTTATTCCGGAATTTGACGAAAATTATACGCTGGAAATAAACTATAATGATGAGATTTACACGGCTACTTCCAGTTTTGTTCCTGTTGCAGGTATAGACTATATTGAACAGAATGATGAAGGCGGATTCACACGTGAAGACCTTGAGGTTGAAGTATTTTTCACAGATCCGGCCGGTGAGGACAATTTCTACCTTTTTAGCTTTAGTAATATCACTACTTCTAAATTCTCCCTGGAAATTTATGAAGATGAATTCACAGATGGCAACCAGGTTTCCTCATCATATTCTAACGAAGATTTGGCGGCAGAAAATGAAATTCACATTACTATGGAAGGAATATCAGAACCTTTTTATAATTATTTATTTATACTTCGTTCCCAGGGAGGCAATAACGGAGGCGGCCCGTTCCAGTCACAACCCGCCACAGTTAAAGGAAATATAGTGAATCAAACCAATCCAGAAAATTATCCTTTTGGATACTTTAGACTTTCAGAAGTCGATTCTACTACATATATTGTACTCTAAGAAAGTAAGATGAAACATACTAATAAAAAAATATTAGGAAAAGGAGTTAAGTATCTGGCGTTTGCCTTGCCCCTAAGCTTAATAGGCCCTTCAGTACTGTTTACCGCATTTAATAATCAGGATCATCCATATTATATACCTGTATTAATCGTAGGGATTATTGCTCTTATAGCAGCAATATTTTTAATGTTTCGAGGAATTATGACCATTGTTAAATCGATTTTTGACTAAAACATTCTTATAAAATCGAATTGTATTCCTTCTAAAAAAGAACCAGTTCTTAATAAATTTGAACTTATAATGCTAAAACTTATTTAAACTGATATGAGCTGAAGTTTATCAACCTTCAATAAGCAAATTATAGTTAATTCGATATAATTTTGGCTCTTTAGGACTTTCCTATAGACTTTAGTCTATCTACTCTATACCTATATTTATAAAGTTAGTTTGAAGAAACCGAGAATATTTTTTTTCACTTCATCCCATAAAAAAACCCTTCACCAAATGAATGATGAAGGGTCTTCTAAAAAAAGGCGGT